>JASLDA010000044.1 GCA_030151745.1 Chitinophagaceae bacterium
CGGGAAATTGCTCCGTTCCACATATTTCTCCGCGGCATACAGGCCTGAGCCGGCCGCAGGAGCTTAGCGGTTGCCCGCTTCGCCCGGGTCCTGGGAATCCCCCGGCGCTCACCCGCTCCGCATAGGCTCAAGGGTTCTATCTTTGCGCCGCTCAAACGAAACCGCGCTGAATGCCAACGAAAGAACTATTGCTCAAGGCGTATCGCCTGATGATGACGGCCCGTGCCATGGCTGATATCTACGAAGCCAACCGTCCCATTTGCAAGTACGTCCACAGCACTTCCCGCGGGCACGAAGCCATCCAGCTCGCTACCGGGTTCCTGCTCCAGCCGCACGACTGGGTTTCCCCCTACTACCGCGACGAAAGCCTGATGCTCGGCATGGGCTGGAGACCCTATGAGCTGATGCTGCAGCTGCTTGCCAAAGGCGAGGATCCCTTTACCGGGGGGCGCGCCTATTACAATCACCCCAACAGCCGCCGTGAGAACTTTCCCAAGATCATTCACCAGAGCAGCGCCACGGGCATGCAGGTCATCCCGACCACGGGAGTGGCTCAGGGAATCAAGTATATAGAGACACAGGGCTTGAAGGACTACCCGAGCCCGCCGGTCGTCATCTGCTCATTGGGCGATGGCTCCGTCACCGAAGGCGAGGTCAGCGAAGCGTTCCAGTTCGCGTCCCTGCACCAGCTGCCGGTCATCTACCTTATCCAGGATAACGACTGGGGGATTTCCGTATCCTCCGACGAGGCCCGGACCATGGATGCATACGAATACGCGGCCGGGTTCAAGGGCCTGGAGCGGGTCCGCGTGGACGGGTCGGACTTCGCCGACGCATACAAGACGATGGCCTACACCATAGACTGGGTGCGCCGGGAGCGCAAGCCGATCCTGGTACATGCCAAGGTGCCCCTGCTCGGGCATCATACCTCCGGCGTGCGCAAGGAGTGGTACCGCAGCCCCGAAGACCTGGAAAAGCACGGCATCAACGACCCGGGGCCCAAGCTGCGCAAACTGCTTCTCAGCAAAGGCATCCCGGCGGAAATGCTGGACAAGATCGAAGCCGAGGAAGCCGAATTCATCGCGAGGGAGTTTGCCGCCGCCGCCGCCGCCCCGGATCCCGATCCGGCAGGCGTAAGCGATTACGTCTATCAGCCTGCGGCCGTAACCGAGGAGCGCGGCAACCGCACTCCCGAAGGGAAAGACAAATCCGTAATGGTGGACGCGGCGCTGCATGCCGTGGAAGAGATCCTGCAGGACTATCCCGAAGCGCTGTTTTACGGCCAGGACGTAGGCCGCCGCCTCGGCGGCGTATTCCGCGAAGCCGCCACGCTTGCCGATAAGTTCGGGGACGCGCGGGTATTCAACACCGCCATCCAGGAGGCCTATATCATCGGCTCCACGGCCGGTATGAGCGCTCTGGGCCTGAAGCCGATCGTGGAAGTCCAGTTTGCCGACTATATCTATCCGGGACTAAACCAGCTCGTCACCGAGATCAGCAAAAGCAATTATCTCAGCTGCGGCAAATACCCGGTCAACTGCGTGCTGCGCGTACCCATCGGCGCCTACGGCGGCGGCGGCCCGTACCACAGCGGCTCCGTCGAAAGCACGCTCGCGACGATCAAAGGCATCAAGATCGTGTACCCGAGCAATGCCGCGGATATGAAAGGGCTGATGAAGGCCGCCTTCCTGGATCCGAACCCGGTGGTAATGCTGGAACATAAGGGCCTGTACTGGAGCAAGGTCCCCGGCACCGACGAGGCCCGCATGGTAGAGCCCGATCGCGACTATGTGCTGCCGATGGGCAAAGGCACGGTTGCACTTGCGCCGGAAGAGGACAGCGTCGAAAACGGCGAAAGTATTTGTGTGATCACCTACGGCATGGGCGTGTACTGGGCAAAGGCCGCTGCAAAGCAATTCCCCGGGCAGGTGGAGGTTATCGATATCCGGAGCATCTTCCCGCTGGACGAAGAGCTGATCTACACCACGGTGCGCAGGCACGGCAAATGCCTGGTGCTGACCGAAGAGCAGCTGCGCAACTCATTTGCGGAAGCCCTGGCGGGACGGATCTCGCAGGAATGCTTCCGCAGCCTGGATGCACCGGTGCAGACTCTTGGAGCCCTGGACCTGCCGGCCGTCCCGATGAACGTCGGTCTTGAAGCAGCCATGCTGCCGAACCCGCAGAAAGTGGCGGATAAGATCGCGGAGCTTCTGTCTTATTGAGAGCTGCTTTAGCTGATTGTTTGCCATCGGTTCATGGTCCGCGATAAAGTCAGTTGGTCCTGTACCTGATGCGTTGTCCGCCGATAGTCTTGGTAAACGGTTGAAATCCGTGCCGACGCAATATCCCGGCCTGTATCGTAGTTTACAGGACAGATGAAACCCGGCCTTCTCCGCCTGTCCGCGGCAGCCCTGCTGCTGCTCGTTCAAAGCGGTACCGCAATTGCCCAGTACGGCGACCCCCGGTTCTCCTATGGGATCTTTTTGGGCGCCGCCGCGAAGTTCGGCATCGTGCAGCAGCCCCGGATGCGGTACCTGCCCTGGGGAGCGATAAATGCCGGGATGTATGCGGCCATCGGGGGCACGGAACCCGGCTCCATGACGGCGCGCCTGCATGCCCAGTTCCTACGGGATGATATCTACTGCAAGGTCGGCCCGGGCGAGGCCTATATCATGGAATCGATCGGGCTCGTCCTCAACCCGGAAGTGAGCATTCCCATCCGGAACCGTCTTGGCGAATACAAGCTTGAATTCATCGCCGGCATCGGCGCTTCCTACACTATCGGACAATCCCTGGGCATGCACAATGTCAACGGGTACTTCGGCGGCAACTACCTCGATAACCTGGCAGACACCATCTTTTCCGCGCGGCGAAGCCTGGTCCCCTTCGTCACCGCCGGATTCGCATTCCGTGTCCACAGGCGCAGCTCGCTGATCCTGCGGATCGGCCAGGATGTGCAGAACGTCTTTTACGCAGCCAACACCGTGACGCTTTATTCCTCCACCGAAGCCAGGGCTGTCAATCTGAGCAGCCAGGCGACAAGACTGCTGATAGGCTGCCAGATCCGGCTCGGGAAACTGCCGGAAATGTATTGATCTGTTAAGGTTTTCAGTTGATTATCAGCAAGACGGAACATGTGTTCCTTTTAACATGCCGCTATATCTGAGCAGCATTATTTTTGGTTTACACCACCCAAAAAGGAACAAACCGTCAATGAAATCCAGAATTCTACCGGTCGTCCTAACCGCAGGCCTGACCTCCCTGGGCACCTTGTTTCTTGCTGCCCGATTCAATCACAATAATCCTCTTTTCAGCACTGTCAATACCAGCCAGCTGCCCGTGAACTACGCCGGCATCAACGACGCGCGGCCGATAACGAGCGGGGGACCGGTCGATTTCCAGGCGGCAGCCGAAGCCTCGATCAAGGCGGTGGTCCATATCAAGACGACCACCAAGGCTCGCACCGTCGTGGCGGACGATCCCTGGTCGCAGATGTTCGGCGATATGTGGGGCCAGCGTCAATACACGCTTCCGCCCCAGATGGGCTCCGGCTCGGGGGTGGTCGTCTCCCCGGACGGCTATATCGTGACGAACAACCACGTCGTTGCCGGCGCCGACCAGCTTACGGTGACGTTCAACGACCGCTACACGACCACGGCGAAGGTGGTCAGCACCGATCCGTCCACCGATCTCGCAGTCGTGAAGGTGGATGAGAAGAACCTTCCGTTTATGGAATTCGGAAACTCGGATGATGTGCATCTCGGCCAATGGGTGCTTGCGGTAGGATATCCGCTGTCCCTGGACGCCACGGTCACCGCCGGTATCGTGAGCGCTAAAGGCCGCTCGATTGGCATTAACCGCACCCGCTCTTCAGGGGCCATCGAGTCGTTCATACAGACCGACGCAGCCGTGAATCCCGGCAACAGCGGCGGCGCCCTGGTAAATACGCAAGGGCAGCTTATCGGCATCAACTCGGCCATCGCATCCCCCACTGGATCCTACGCGGGCTACAGTTACGCGATCCCCTCCAATCTCGTGCGCAAGGTCGTGGGCGACCTGCGGCAGTACGGGACGGTGCAGCGCGGCTATCTCGGCGTGAAGTTCCTGGACCGCAAAAGCGTCTCGCCGGAACAGCTGACCGCGCTGGGCATGGACCGGAACGACGGCGCCTATGTAAACGAGGTGACCCCGAACGGCGGAGCCGTCGAGGCCGGCCTGAGGAAAGGGGATTTTATTACCCAGGTAGCCGGCATCCCGGTTCATACGGAACCCGAGCTCCAGGAACAGGTGGCCCGCTATAAGCCCGGCGATCATGTCGCGATCACCTACACCCGCGGCGGACAGATCTATAACACCACCGTCGAGCTCAAGAATATTTCCGGGAATACGGCGGTAGTGCGCGAAGGCAGCACCGGCAGCTTCCTGGGGGCAAAGGTCCGGCCGATCAATGCGGATGAAAAGCGCAGCCTGGGCCTCGGCGCGGGCCTCGTGGTCACCGATCCCGGCAGCGGGCTGCTTTCCAAGCGTACCAATATGCGGAAAGGATTTGTGATCACGAGCATCAACGACGAGACAGTAAACAGCATCGAGGAATTGCAGCAGCGCCTCGGCAGCAGCGGCGGCCGAATTCAGATCGGCGGCATCTACCCAGGCTACCGCGGTATGTACTATTACGCCATCCCCGACGCCTCCCCCGAGAGCATGGAATAAGGCTGGCATCATCTTTCAGTAAAGCACAGGCATCTACCTGTGCTTTACTATTATTGTCTTGCAGCAAGCACACATATAAAACTAACCTACTCCTACCCGCAGGCGATTTCTTTTATTTTTGCCCGCTAAACTCCGACAGCCATACATGACCCCGGTATACATAACACGCCTCTCCAAGTTTTTTCCGAACGACCCGGTAAGCAACGATGAAATGGAGGGGGTGCTAGGAATGGTTGATGGCCGCCCTTCGCGCGCGCGCAGCCTCGTCCTTCGCAACAATGGTATTAAAAACCGCTACTACGCGCTCCGCGATGGAAAGCCCACGCATACGAACGCCCAGATGGCGACCCTCGCCATCAAGGATCTCTTCGATGCGGAGCACCCCATCGAAAAGCTCGAGCTGCTTGCCGTAGGCACCACCTCTCCGGAGCAGGTGCTCCCCTCCCACGCCGCGATGGTGCACGGCGAGCTCGGCATTCAGAACCTGGAGATCGTCTCGCCCGCCGGGGCCTGCGCCTCTTCCATGCAGGCCATGAAATATGCTTACATGGCCGTAGCCAGCGGCATGGTTAAAATGGCCGCGGCTGCAGGCTCGGAACGCTTCTCGGCCTGGACGAACGCAAGCCGCTTCCAGCCGGAAGCCGATACCTGGAAGGACATGGAAAACAATCCGTTCATAGCCTTCGAGAAGGACTTCCTGCGCTGGATGCTCAGCGACGGCGCAGGCGCCGCCCTGCTGGAAGACAAGCCCAATTCGGACGGGCTTTCCCTGCGCGTCGAATGGCTGGAAATAACCTCCTACGCCAATGAACTGGAAAGCTGCATGTTCGCGGGAGCCGTAAAGAACGAAGACAGCTCCCTGACCGGCTGGAACGATATGTCTGCCGGCGACTGGAACACGCAGAGCGTTTTTGCCTACAAGCAGGATACGCGCCTGCTCGGCGAGAACATCGTCCCGCGCGGGGGCATGTTCATTGCCGATCTGATGAAGAAGCACAACCTCCGTGGTGCGGACATCGACTATTACCTGCCGCATATGTCCAGCGAGTTCTTCAAGAAGCAGATCTACGATTACCACGAGAAGATCGGCATGGACCTGCCGTACGAAAAATGGTTCTACAACCTGCCGCAGGTTGGAAATGTAGGCAGCGCATCGCCTTACCTCATGCTCGAGGAGCTGATGCACAGCGGCCGCCTGAAACGGGGCGAGCGCCTGCTGGTGATGGTTCCCGAAAGCGCCCGGTTCACCTACGCCTACATGTACCTTACCGTAGTCTGATCTTTTTAAAAACCTATCTGAAACAGCTTACAAGAACCCATTGTAAGCTGTTTCAGCTTATGACATTTGCGGGCCAATGACTCCTCGTGTACTTGTTCTGTACTATACTCAAACCGGTCAGCTGCGCTATATCCTGAACAATATCCTGAGCCGGGTTGGCAATTCCATGAAGCTGACCTTCGCCGCGATAGAGCCCGAGACTCCATGGCCATGGCCATGGACCGCCGGGGAGTTCTTCGATGCCATGCCGGAGTCCGTGGCACTGCAGCCCGCCCCCGTGAAACCGCTCGACCCGGCCATCGTAAACGGCGACTACGACCTCATCATCCTCGGCTGGCAACCCTGGTTCCTGCATCCATCGCAGCCGGCCGCCGCCTTCCTGCAAAGCCCCGATGCGAGGATACTAAACGGCAAGCCGGTAGTCACCGTGATCGGCGCCCGGAATATGTGGCTGAACGCAGGCGAGAAAGTAAAGGAAGGACTGCGCGCGAACGGCGCCCGCCATATCGGCAATATCGTGCTCGTCGACACGAATACGAACTTGATCTCGCTGCTGACGATTATCCGCTGGTCGTTCAAAGGTAAGCGGGAGGCAAGTGGCTGGCTGCCCCAGGCCGGTGTGCAGGACGAAGATATCGCCGCAGCGGCGCGCTTCGGCCCGGCCATACTCGAAGCAGGCCGCTCAATCGTCGCCAACAAGACGGAGCGGGAGCTCCCCGCCGGGGCCAGCGGGCTGCACGAGAAGCTGCTGCGCCTTGGCGCGATAGACCTGAATCCCGGCCTGGTGCTGCTGGAGCAGCGCGGCGTAAAGAATTTCCGGTTCTGGGCCAGGTATATCCGGGAAAAAGGCGGTCCCGGCGCATCGGGGCGCAAGGGCCGTGTGACCTCCTTCAAACGGCTGCTCCTGGCAGCGATCTTCATCCTGTCGCCGCTGAGCGCCCTGACGGCGGCCATCAGACAGCGGATCCAGCGGAAAAAGCTGCTCTATGACGTATCGTACTTCAAGAGCCTCAAGTACGAGCCGGGAAGGATCTGACCCGGGATCAGTCAGGCACTAGCGCTCCGTAAAGCCTGAGTTGCCGGTGGAACGCTCGGGAAACGAACGCTTGCATGTCACCGTGTCCTGACGGGATAGAGCTTATGGAGCACTAGAACTTTTTGTAGACGAGCTTGGGGTTCGTAGCAGCGCTGTCGAAATAGCTGCCCCGGCAGTGAGTCGTACCGATAAAGCCGGCCAGGAAGCAGATTTCGGCTCCTGACGCATTCGTCACACGGTAGCCCTCGTCGCTGTATTTGCAGCTGTCCGCAAACACGAAGACCTGCTCGCCCTGGAAATCGAAGCGGGTAACGGTCCCGCCGGGACAGGCGCTCTTTTCAAATTCGCCGATCGCGCGCGTAAGCCCGGTCTCGGTATTGTCGGAATGCTTGCAGGAAGCCATTGCCAGCAGTATGCCGGCCATCAGGAAAGATAAACGGATGAACATTGTCGCATCATTTAAGAATTAGACAAGGCTCACCCGCTATTCCTTGGGCAAGGCCACGATTTTATTTTCCGTAGTAAGCTACCTGCTGCAGCCCCCGGCTATTTTTCACGCCGCGGTACATGCCGGCGGAGTTAAAGCAGAACTCATGCTCGCCCTGCGCATTTACCGCGATAAGGCCGCCTTCGCCGCCCATTTTTTTGAGCTTGTCAAGGACGACCCGCTCGCAGGCCTGCTGCAGGCTCAGCCCCCCGTATTCCATCAGGCAGCTGATGTCATAAGCAACGACGCCGCGGAGAAAAAACTCACCGTGGCCGGTGCAGGAGATCGCGCAGGTCTTGTTGTTGGCATAGGTGCCCGCGCCGATCACCGGGCTGTCCCCGATACGGCCGAAGCGCTTGTTGGTCATGCCTCCCGTCGACGTGCCCGCGGCCAGGTTTCCCCCTGCGTCGCAAGCGACGGCGCCCACCGTTCCGAACTTGTGATCCGTATTAGGAATGATACCCTTGAGATTGTCGGCCTTATGATCAAGCTGGTAAAAGTCCGAGTCGCGGATCTCGATCCACTGATCGTAGCGATCCTGGTTGAAGAAATACTCGTCCGGGGCCAGCTCGATCCCCTGCTTGAGCGCGAACTCGCCCGCGCCCTTGCCGCTGAGCATGACATGCCCGCTATGCAGCATCACCTCGCGGGCCAGGCGGATGGGGTTGCGGACATTGCGCACGCCCGCTACCGCGCCGGCGGCCAGATCGGAGCCGTCCATCAGGGCGGCGTCCATTTCATGCAGCCCTTTTTTCGTGAAGACGGAGCCCCGGCCGGCGTTGAACAAGGGATTGTCCTCCAGCGTCGCGATTGCCGCGACCACTGCGTCCAGGGCCGCGCCCCCGCCTTCCAGCACTGCATACCCCGCTTCCAGCGCATCGTTGAGGCCGGCGCTGTATTGCTTTTCCTGCTCCGCGTTCATAAGCCCGGGCGTGATATTGCCCGCGCCGCCATGGATCACTAATGTTGGCATTAAATGCTATTGAAGATTTAAGATTGTAGATTTAAGATTGTAGATCGGCAATTCGCATCACGAAGCGAATTGCCCATTGCCCATTGCCTATTGCAAATTGCAAATTGCTTATCGCCCTCACTCCAGCCAAGCCTCCATCCCGCCCGGCTCCACGCTGACGAGGATATGCTCCTGCAGCGTCGTCGCTACCTGGTGCCCGATGATGTCCGGATTGACGGGGAAAGATTTATGCTTGCGGTCTACCAGCACGGCGATCAGCACCTTTTCGGGATCCGTAGCCGCGATGGGCTGAAGCGCGTACAGCAGGGTACGCCCCGAATTGGCGACGTCGTCTACAAGGACCACGCTTTTGTCGACGATGGGCGCGCTCAGGTCGACCGGGGCTTCCAGCGGCCGGCGCTTGCTCAGCCCGAGCGAAACGACGGAGATCTGCAAGGGCGAAATGCGGCTCAGCTCGACGGCAAGGCGTTCTGCCAGGGCCATTCCGCCCTGCCGGATACCAACGAGCGTCACCGATTGCCGGCTGCTGTTATGCTCCCAGATCTGCCAGGCCATCCGCAGAAGCTTGCGCTCGATCTGGTCATTGTTCAATAGAAGTACGCGCGCCGGATTCGCATTCATGGGCTAAAGATAGCGCCGGAACCGGGATCCGCCACCCGCCGCTCCGTCCTCGATCTGCAATTCGCAACAGGCTATTTGCAATACGCAATCCGCATCGTTACGACGCCCGCCAATCTTCAGTCTTAAGTCTTAAATCTTCGATCTTAAATCCTATCATGTGCTGCGGATCGCGACGACGGGGTCCAGGCGGGACGCCGCGATGGCCGGAATGATGCCGGAGATAGTGCCGACGATGGCCGAGACGAGAATGCCTATGCTGATGTTCTTGACCGAGAGCGCCATGTGAAAATCGCCCACGCCACCCAGCAGCAGGCCCAGCAGGCCGACGAGGACGATCCCGATCATGCCGCCCAGCACGCAGAGCGTGATGGCCTCGATCAGGAACTCGGTCAGAATGACGCTGCGGCGGGCACCGATAGCCTTCTTCAGCCCTATGATCCGAGTGCGCTCGCGGACGGTCACGAACATAATGTTCGCGATACCGAAAGCGCCGACCACCAGGGACAGCAATCCTATGATAACACCGATAAAATTCACCGTTCCGAAGAGGCTCTCCATACTCTTTGCGATCTGGCTGAGCTGGTTGACCGAGAAATCGTCCTTCGCTTCGGGCCGCACGCGCCGGAGCCTGCGCAGCGCGCCCACCACCTCGTCGCGGAGCTCGTCGATCGGCATGCTGCGGCGGGCCTTCACCATGATCAGGGGATCGTTGCCCCATTGCCGGCTTGTCACATCGTAAATGGAGGATGCAGTAGCATAGGAGATCACGACGGCATTGTCGAAGTTGAAGCCGGCCATGTTCTGTCCCTCCTTGCGCATTACGCCCACGATATGGAAGCTCCTGCCGTTGAACTGGATCGTTTTCCCGATGGCATTGCGGCTTCCGAACAGGCTTTCGTTGAGCTCATGCCCGATCACGACATTGTTCGAGCCGGCGTCCAGCTCGTTGATCCCGAGGTAGCGCCCCTTCTCCATCTCGATATTCTGGATACGCTCGAAACCGTTGGTCACTGCGTACATAAGGGCTCCCTTCACTTCCTGGTCCTGCGCCCGGATGCTGAGATCGCGCTTCGCATAGCAGATGGCCGCGGTGGTGATGCCTTGAACCTGCTGCTGGATCGCCGTCAGCTCCGCCTTTCCCAAAGGCTTCCGCTGCAGGTATTCCCACCATTTGTATTCGCCGTCTTCCGCCATCCAGGGCGTGCGGTTGATATAGAGCACATCCGATCCGAGCGTGGACATGCTCGAGGATACCTTATCCTCGATGGTATTGAGCACCGTAAGCACGGCCACGATGCAGAAGATCCCGATCGCCACGCCCGTCAGGCTGAGCGTGGTGCGCAGCTTATTGGCCCGCAGCTCGCCGAGAGCCTGCGCAACGCTGG
>JASLDA010000091.1 GCA_030151745.1 Chitinophagaceae bacterium
GCGAACGGGATTTATTAACCCGGGCTTGGCTATTGGGTTGGATAATGTTGGATAGAGTTGGATAATGTTGGATAGAGTTGTTTGGGAAACAAACCGGACTTCCATGCCGGAATATCCATTATGACGAACATGATCCAACTTCATCAAACTTCATCAAACCCTATCCAACTCTATTCGACTCTATCCGACTCATCAAACTCCCTATCTACCCATAGCCTGCGGCCACGTTCCATCGGCCTACATTTGCGCTCTGCCGCAATGGCTTACGGCCGCGGCTGCACTAACCATGATCCGCTATCTGAAATCTGCCCTGCTGCTGCTCCTGCCGGCCTGCGGCGTCATCGATGCCGCTGCACAGCCCGGGACCATGACCAAGCCCGGTGAAATCCTCTCCGGTCTGCAAAAGCTCCGGACGACCGGCTCCGTACTGTACATCGCGGCGCACCCGGACGATGAGAACACGCGCCTGCTGGCCTGGCTGGCCAACGAACGCCACCTGCGCACGGGCTACCTGAGCCTGACCCGCGGCGACGGCGGGCAGAATCTCATCGGCAAGGAGCAGGGCGAGATGCTGGGCCTCATCCGCACCCAGGAGCTGCTGGCCGCGCGCCGTACCGACGGGGCGGAGCAGTTCTTCACCCGCGCCAACGACTTCGGCTTCTCCAAGAACCCGGAAGAGACCTTTTCCATCTGGAACCGCGACAGCATTCTTGCAGACGTGGTCTGGACGATCCGCAAGTTCCGGCCGGATATCATCATCTGCCGCTTCCCGACCACGGGCGAGGGAGGACACGGGCATCACACGGCCTCCGCGATCCTGGCAGGCGAAGCCTTCGAGGCCGCAGGCGATCCGAAGCGCTTCCCCTGGCAACTACGGCATGTAAGCGTCTGGCAGCCGAAGCGGCTGTTCTGGAATACCTTCAATTTCGGCACGACCAATACCATCCGCCCGGATCAGCTCAAGGCAGACGTCGGCGGCTTCAATCCCCTGCTGGGCGAGTCCTACGGCGAGATCGCAGCCGAAAGCCGCTCCAACCACAAGAGCCAGGGCTTCGGCACGGCGCGCTCCCGCGGCGAGTCGTTCGAGTATTTCAAACAATTGCGCGGCGACAGCGTGAAGACGGACCTGTTCGAGGGCATCAACCAAGGCTGGAGCCGGGTGCCGGGCTCCGGTAAGCTGCAGCAGCTGACCGACGCGGCTTTCAGCAAATTCAGCCCTCAGAATCCGGCCGCCGATCTGCCGCAGCTGGCCGCCGTGTACAAGGCCTTGCAGGCCCTGCCGGAAAGCAATCCCGAGACGGCATATTGGAAAAAGCTGAAGCTGCAGGAATGCGAGAACCTGCTCCTGGCCTGCGCTGGGATCTGGCTGGAAGCGACAGCCACCAACCCGGCTGCGATTCCCGGCCGGCCGATAACTGTGAATATCCAGGCCCTGAGCAGCGAGGCCGCAGGGAACACACTGAAAAGCCTGAGCTGGATCGCCGGCGATTCAAGCCTGAGGCTGCAGATGACGAAGAATACGCTCTACAGCTTTACACACCGCGAAACGCTCGATCCGCAAACTGCACTTTCCACGCCGTACTGGCTGATCAGCCCCCACCCGGTGGCTAATTATGTGATCGGCGATCCGCTGATGATCGGCAAGCCGGAGAACGACTACGGCCCCACGATCCGGTTCGCTATGAATGTCGCCGGCATCGACCTGAACGTCTCGCGCCGCATTGTCTACCGCTGGGTAGACCCGGTGAAGGGCGAGCTGTACCGCCCGCTGGAGGTGCTGCCGCCGCTGACCATCGGGCTCAGCGACAAGGTGCTGGTGTTCAACGACACTGCTGCAAAGACCCTGGCCGTGACGGTGCGGGCCTCGGCAGACGGCATCGCCGGCTCCCTGCTTGCCAAGGCTCCGCAAGGATGGGAGGTACGCATCGCCGAGCCCGCGTTCACGCTGGCAAAGGAAGGCGACGAGAAGAGCATCCTGGTAAGCATCCGCCGCGGCGCAGGCAGCGCGAACGGCCAGCTGCAGCTCAGCGCCGGGGTCGGCGGCAACAGCTACAACAAGAGCATCCGCCGGGTGGAGTACGATCATATCCCCTACCAGTTCACGCTGGATGATGCGAACGCACGGCTGGTCGGTATCGACCTCAAAAAGCGCGGCAGCCAGGTGGGCTATATCCCTGGTGCCGGCGACGATATCCCCGCCTCGCTGATGCAGGTGGGCTATACGGTGACGACGCTCACGGACGAGATCCTGGCCAAGGGCAACCTGTCCGGATTCGATGCGATCGTGACCGGGGTACGGGCCTACAACGTGAACGAGCGCCTGCCGAAGTATCACGACCGGCTTATGGACTACGTAAAGGCCGGGGGTAACCTGATCGTTCAATACAATACCAATACCCGTCTCGGCCCGATGACGACGCAGCCGGGTCCATATCCCTTCACCCTGACGAACCAGCGCGTGACCGATGAGAACGCGGCCGTGAGCTTTACGCTTCCGGACCACCCGGTGCTGAACACGCCGAACAAGATCAGCGCGGCCGATTTCGACGGCTGGGTCCAGGAGCGCGGCATCTATTTCGCGACCGAGTACGATCCGCATTACGAAGCGCCGCTGCGTATGGCCGACAAGGGTGAGAAGCCCGCGGACGGCAGCCTGATCATCGGGAAATGGGGCAAGGGCAACTTCGTCTATACCGGGCTGGTATTCTTCCGCGAGCTGCCGGCGGGCGTACCGGGAGCATACCGGCTGTTTGCGAACCTGCTGTCGCTGCCTAAGAACTGAGGAAAAGCATAAGGGCTTACGCAAAGGAGCATGAGCTCCGGGAAGGAAAGCAAGCTCGGCGCAGGCCGGACAAACCATAGACTATCAACGGATACCGCAGGGCCGCCCATCGGAAAGCCCTGCCCCCATTCTTCCAATCGACTATAATCTCCCAAATCCCCAATAATCTCCTAGTCACTCCTAATCCCCAATCACCTTTATGAAGGCGCCACCGTTTTTCAGAAGCTGGAATGCCGTTTACCTCCTGGTGATCGGTGTTCTCGTGATTGTCGGGATTTTGTTTTACGCCTTTACCCTGCATTTCGGATGAGCGGAATCGACTGGCTGGTGCTCCTGCTGACACTCGCGGCCATCATCCTCTACGGTATGTGGAGGAGCCGCGGCACACGCACCATAGACAGCTTCCTGCTGGCCGACAAGCAGATGAAATGGTATGGCGTGGGCCTTTCCGTCATGGCGACGCAGGCCAGCGCCATCACCTTTCTCTCCGGCCCCGCCCAGGCCTATACCAAGGGGATGGCCTTCGTTCAGTTCTACTTCGGCCTGCCGCTGGCCATGGTCGTGCTTTGCATCACCTTCATCCCGATATTTCACAAGCTCAAGGTCTATACGGCGTATGAGTTCCTCGAAAAGCGCTTCGACCTGCGCACGCGGACCGTCACGCTGACGCTGTTCCTGATCCAGCGCGGGCTTTCTACCGGCATAACCATATATGCACCCGCCATCATCCTGTCCACCATACTGAAGACGGATGTGACCTATACCACGCTGCTTACCGGCATCGGCGTGATCCTGTACACCGTCTATGGAGGTGCCAAGGCGGTCTCGCATTCCCAGATTTTCCAGATGGGGGTCATCTTCGCGGGGCTGATCGCGGCCGGCGTAATGGTGGTGAAGCTGCTGCCCGAAGGCGTGGGCTTCGGCGACGCCCTGCAGGTAGCGGGCAAGTCGGGCCGCACGAACGTGATCAACCTGCACTTCGACCTGGAGAACGACTACAATGTATGGTCGGGGCTCATAGGAGGCTTCTTCCTGCAGCTCTCCTATTTCGGCACCGACCAGTCGCAGGTCGGACGTTATCTGACCGGGAAATCGGTCAAGGCCAGCCGGCTGGGACTCGTCATGAACGGGCTGCTGAAAGTGCCGATGCAGTTCGGGATCCTGCTGATCGGCGCCTTGGTCTTCGCGTTCTACCAGTTCCACAAACCGCCGGTATTCTTCAATCCTGCGGAAGTGACACGGATCTCCGGCAGCGCGGCCGCTCCCGCCTTTCACCGCCTGGAGCGATCCTACGATTCGGTTTTCCGCGAAAAAGGCCTCGTCATAGATAAGCTGCTCCCGGCCCTGCGCAGGGACGACGAAGCCACCGTGGACGCAGCGCGCCACGCGCTTGCAGACCTGAACCACCGCGATACGGCGATCCGGGCCGAGGTACGGAAGCTGATGAAGGCGAACGATGCCGGGGCCGACACCAACGATGCCAACTACATCTTCCTCAGCTTCGTAACCAACTATCTTCCGAAAGGTCTCATCGGCCTGCTGATCGCGATCATCTTCCTGGCAGCCATGGGC
>JASLDA010000150.1 GCA_030151745.1 Chitinophagaceae bacterium
TTCATCTATTGCGACCGCTATCTGTACCCGATGCTGATGCCCGCGGCAATCATCATGGGGTGCGGGATCGCGGCTTTGCGGCATCCGGCGGCGAGGAACCTCGCTGCGGCGGCGGCCCTTATTTTGTCTGCCGGCTGCACGCTGTTCAATAACTACCTGTGGTGGCAGAGCGCCAGGATACTGGACGGGCTGCAGCAGCAGGCTCCCGCCCTGGCTTGCGGCAAGCGGATCCTGCTGCTGAACAGCCCCTGGTCGTACCGTGGCGCACCGATGATCTTTCCGGGGCCCGAGGCCGGCTTCTCCGCGATTGACGAGCAGCGGTACCACAAGCGGATCGCACAGCCGGTATGCGATGTCATGTCGTTCAATATGCGGAGCCCCGGCGACGGAGCTGGGGTCCGGGTGCTGAACGACTCCGTGCTGATCGTTGCGCTGAACCAGGACGGGGCCTGGGTGCATAACTACGATTCTGCGCAGAGCTACGAAACGCCGTGGTTCCGCGCGGAGATCCTCGACGGCCGGAGGTACAGGCTGGTGCTGCGTGCGACCGGGCTTTGCCTCTGGTATCAGTCCGGCACAGAGCTCCGGGGTGTCGATATGCGGATCCGCGACAGCTGGCAGTATTGAACCGGCGCCCTCCTGAAAATGCAATGCCCCGGGCGGGAACCCGGGGCATTGTCATCGTAGTGCGCTTAAACTTTATCCGAAGTTTACCAGATGTTCAAGCCGAACTTCTCGGCAAATTCCTGCGCCTTTTCGTAGCCTGCGTCCTGGTGGCGCAGCACGCCCATGGCCGGGTCGTTGTACAGTACGCGCTTCAGGCGCTTTTTGGCATCCTTGCTGCCATCCGCGACGATGACCATGCCCGCGTGCAGGGAATAGCCCATGCCCACGCCGCCGCCGTGGTGAAACGACACCCAGCTGGCTCCGCCCGCGGTATTGATCAGGGCGTTCAGGATCGGCCAGTCGGCAATGGCGTCGGAGCCGTCCTTCATGGCTTCTGTCTCGCGGTTCGGCGATGCTACAGAACCGCAGTCCAGGTGGTCGCGGCCGATGACGATCGGGGCCTTCACCTTGCCTTTCTTCACGAGGTGATTGAAAAGCAGGCCGGCTTCCTCCCGCTCGCCCATGCCCAGCCAGCAGATCCGCGCCGGCAGGCCCTGGAAGGCAATGCGTTCCCGGGCCATCTTCAGCCAGCGATGCAGCCCCTCGTTATGCGGGAACAGCTTCATCAGCTCCTTGTCGGTCGTATAGATATCTTCCGGATCGCCCGAGAGCGCCACCCAGCGGAACGGCCCCTTGCCTTCGCAGAACAGCGGGCGGATATAGGCCGGCACGAAGCCGGGGAAGTCGAAGGCGTTTTCGACGCCGCGCTTGTCCTTGGCCTGCCCCCGGATATTATTGCCGTAGTCGAAGGTGATCGCGCCTTTTTTCTGCAGCGCCAGCATAAGCTTCACGTGCTCGGCGATGCTGTCCAGCGAGCGGCGCATGTATTCGTCGGGGTTGGTGCTGCGCAGGATATTGGCTTCGACGACGCCCATACCCTCGGGGAAATAGCCGTTCAGCTCGTCATGCGCGGAGGTCTGATCGGTGAGCGTGTCTGGAACGATATCGCGCTCCAGCAGCCGCTTCAGCAGATCGATCGCATTGCCGCAATAGCCGATCGAGATCGCCTCTCCGTTCGCCTTGGCCGCAACGGCCCAGTCTATGGCTTCGTCCAGGCTGGATGTGTACTTGTCGAGATAGCGTGTTTCGATACGCTTCTTAATGCGCCATTCTTCCATTTCCGCGGCGAGGCAAACGCCTTCGTTCATCGTAATGGCCAGGGGCTGGGCGCCGCCCATTCCGCCCAGGCCGGCTGTCACGTTCAGCGTGCCCTTCAGCGAGCCGCCGTAGTGCAGGTTGGCCAGGCTGAGATAGGTCTCGTAGGTGCCCTGTACGATGCCCTGGGAGCCGATATAGATCCAGGAGCCGGCCGTCATCTGCCCGTACATCATGAGACCTTTGGCCTCGAGCTCGCGGAATGTCTCCCAGTTCGCCCAACGGCCTACCAGGTTCGAGTTCGCGATAAGCACCCGCGGCGCGTTCTTGTGGGAGCGCAGGATGCCGACGGGCTTGCCGCTCTGCACCATCAGGGTCTGGTCTTCTTCCAGCTCTTTCAGGCATTCCAGGATCTTGTCGAAGCTGGGCCAGTTGCGGGCTGCTTTTCCGATCCCGCCGTACACGACGAGATCTTCGGGACGCTCGGCCACTTCGGGATCGAGGTTGTTCTGCAGCATGCGGAACGCGGCTTCCGCCGGCCAGTTCTTGCACTGCATTTCAGTGCCGCGCGGGGCCCGGATGATCCGGGATGTTTCGGTAATACCTGACATGTATCCTGGTGTTGGTTTTGATTTGACTGCCGCGTAATAGGAGCGGAGAGCAAAATTAGGCATGTGTGCCGCCCCAACCAACGCTGCGGCGCTACCTTCGCCGCCATGCGAACCCTGAGCCTTAGCCTGCTGGCCTGCCTGCTGACCTTGAATGCCGCCGCGCAAGCCGTAAAGCTGATACGACTCAATCCGCCGAAGTCCAGGACCGGCTTCCAGAAAGTCCGCGTCGTCGACGTGGTGGACGACCGCGGCGATACCGCAGTCATTGGGACGATGCGGGCGGGGCTGGCCAACCGGATCCGCCCGGTAGGCCTGGAAGGAGGCGTAGCCGGAGCGTTCCGAAGCTTCCTGGACCGGTACCAGAGCCCGGCCCCCGACGCCGCGCCGGTGACGCTTCATATCCGGCAGCTGGAGGTCTCGGAGAAAGTTGTGGGAATGAAAGAGCGTCTCAATATCCAGTACAGCTATGCGTTTGCGGGGGAATACGGGGAGCTGGCCTATGAAGGGAGTGCCTTCGCAGAATCGAATATGGACGTCTCGCCGTATATCGAGCGACTGGTGCGGGAAAGCCTGAGCAGCACGTTCGATAAGGTCGCCGAAGCCTGGCGGGAGCCGGCTGCTGGCAATGCGGCGGTAAAGGTCAACGTAAAAATAGAGCCCCAGCCCGCCAGCACCGGTCTCATAAGCTACGACCGGGCCAGGCCCCTGGGCTACGAGGATTTCAAAGGACAGCCGGACGATCTGAGCAAGGGCAGCGCTGCGACTTACTGGGGGATCAGCTTCGCCTATGCCGCGCAGCAGACGGGAACCGAGTTCAAAATTATCGTTACGCTCTCTGCCATCGCCGATCCCGGGAAAAGCTGGATGCGGGCTGCCGGCCGGAGCGCGAAGGTGCTGAGTCATGAAAACCTGCATTTCGCCATTACGGCGATGATGACATGCCGGCTCGCGGATTCGCTCAGGGCTGCGACGGTGACGAAAAACGACTACGATTCGAAGCTCCGCCAGGTCTTCAGCGCATCCGACCGGCAGCTCGAGCAAATGCAGCGGAGCTACGACCAGGAAACGGTGCATGGCACCCGGCAGCCGCAGCAGTCTGCCTGGGAGGAGAAAATCTACGGCGAGCTGAAGCGGAAGGCTTGCTACGGATACTGAGGCCTGCCGCGATCCATTATTTTTACAGTCGATGGCCCGCAATCCCACCCGCTGCGGAGCGGTTTTCCTGCTTTTAGTCTGCTTGCCCTCGTGGTGCGCCGCTCAGCAGCGCCGCCTGCTGGCCGTTACCAAAGGAGCGATCGATTTCAGCTCCGAGGCCCCGAAAGAGCTTATCAGCGCAGTGTCCCGCGAGCTGACCGGGCTTATCGATCCGCAGCGCCAGACCTTTTCATTTCGGATCCCGATCAATAGCTTCAAGGGCTTCAACAGCCCGCTGCAGCGCGAGCATTTCAATGAGAACTACCTTGAATCCCGCAGCTTTCCCGAGGCGGTGTTCAGCGGGAAGATCATGGAAGCCGTCGATATAAATGAGCCGGGCACTTACAAGGTCCGCGGCAAAGGGCGCCTGACGGTGCACGGCGTCGCCGTGGAGCGGCTGGTTCCGGTTACCCTTACCGTGGCGCCGGACGGGCGCGTCTCGCTGGAATCGCTTTTCACCGTCCCGCTGTCGGAGCATGCCATAAAGATCCCCAGGGTCGTTTACGAGAAGCTTTCACCCGAAATCAAGGTGCATGTGGTTGCCAGCCTGGAAGCCCGTTGAACGGATCCTGATTTTCCTGTGCCTTTGCGCATTGCCCTGCGCCGCGGGGCCTCCGTTCTCGCGGCTCTGGTGGCTCAATGACGCGCACATGCCGGTCCAGGTGAACGATATGCTCCGGGAGCCCGGCGGAGCACTCTGGCTGGCCACAGATGCCGGGGTTTTCCGGTTCACCGGCACCGCCTTCATCCCCGTCCGCGACAGCGGCGGAGCGGCCACCTGCCTTCATTTATCGGATGCCGGCCTGCTGGCGGGCTATCGGTCCGGGCGTATCGCGAGGATCCTGGAAGACAGCGCCCGGACCATCCCGGTACCGGGCGGAGGACCGGACGCCGCAGTCACCTCTTTTGCTACCTGGGGCGATATGATCGCGTTCAGCACCCTCGGCAGCGGGATCTGGGGCCTGCAGCGCGGCATCGTATCCAGGTTCGGCACGGCCCGGGGACTGAGCGACGACTATGTGTATTCGCTGCAGGTCGTCGGTCCGGGCCGGCTGCTTGCCGCCACGGACCGTGGGCTTAACCTGATAACGGCCGGCAGCGGCGGGCTCCGGGTGTCGCATGTATTGCCGGAAGGAATTGTGCAGGCGCTGCGGCCGGTTCCCGGCCGGCCGGATGAGGTGCTGGCCGGCACGAACGAAGGCGCCTGGTACGGGATCCGGTTTGCGGAGCAAGGCTGGAGCATTCTCGCGAAGGACAGCCTGCGCGCTCCCGTGCTCGACTTCGCCGTTCAGAACGGGCAGGTCCTGGCACTGGCGGGGAATGCAACCGTTTACGCATACGGGCACGGCGCTCAGGGAGGCTTCGGGCTTCGCGATTCCTTTCCCCTGAATCAATCCGGAACGAGGTTGCTGGCAGATGTTTCGGGTACGCTCTGGCAGGGCGGAAGCTCCGGCCTCACGGCGCTATCCTGCGGGTACCTGAGGTTTGCCAGACCCGCCCCCGGCTACAGGCTCGGATCGGTCACGGCCCTGGCTGCGGCCGGCGGGACCCTGTGGTACGGGCTGTCCGACAGCCTGTTGGAGATGCGTCCGGGCGCCGCTTCGAGACAGTACCGGGTCCCGGCGCAGATCACATCGCTCGCGGCGGATTCTTCCGGTGCCTGGATCGGGACGCTTGGGGCCGGCCTGCTGCATCTGGGCACTGCCGGCAGGCTTACGCAGCCTGAAGGAGCGGAAGCGCTCGGCAAGGAACATGTGCTGAGCCTCACCCGGTACCGCAACCAGCTCTGGGTGGCTACCCTGAGCGGATTGGATGAGTTCGAGGTCCAAGGCGACCGGCTGCGCAGCATCCGCCATCACAGCAAGCATGGCGGGCTCGGAGCCGACTATGTCTACCAGTGCGTACCGGATCACCTGGGGCGTATGTGGATAGCCACGGACGGGGCGGGCATCTGCTGTTATGCAGATGGCGGCTATCGCCGCTGGACGGATGGCCAGGACGGATTTCGCGGCAGGACGGTGTACAGCATCACGGAGGACAAGGCCGGACAGATCTGGGCGGCGACGCTCGAGCACGGCATTTGCCGGTACGACGGGAAACGCTGGACCAG
>JASLDA010000152.1 GCA_030151745.1 Chitinophagaceae bacterium
GTAAAAGCCTGCGCAGCGGCAAGGTGGTGTACAGCGGGTTCTATTCCACCGTCGTGATCTCGGGCAAACCCATGGTACGCGTGATATTCCCTCTGCCCGGAGGAAACGCGACTGTATTGCTCCGTGTCGAGACGCAGGCGGACGGCTCCGTGAAGCTGATCTCGGACGGCCGTAAGATCGGCGATCCCGGCTACTACCGCGTGCAGCGGGCCGGAGAGGACGCCGTACGGCTCAAATACGTTCCCTTGAAGGAGGTCATCCATGTCTACAGGGACGACTCAGGTACGCTGCGCACGGATCATATCTTTTCGTTTTTCGGGAAGAAGATGCTGGAGCTGCATTACAAGATCCTGCCGGCCTCGTAAGTACCGCCGGATCCTGAAATCCGTACTGGACGCGATTGTCCTGCTTCCGGTCTCAAGAGATCAGACTTTCACGCGGATGCGGTTTTCCACGTTCCGGACGCCGGCCACGCTTTCCGCAAGGTCCTCCGCATGGCGTTTCGCGAAGCGGCTGTCTACGGTGCCGCTGAGCACGACCTCGCTTTGTGAAACAGTCACTTCGATGTCGCTGGCATCGATATGATCGTCGTCCCGGAGCCGGTCCGAGACATCTTCCCGGATGCGCTCATCGGAGCGGACATAGCTTTTGGGCCCCTTGCCGCGATGCCCGCAGATACTGTCCTGGCGGTAAACGCCACCGCCCCCGTAGCCGGCCAGGTCCGAGCTGCTGCTGTACCAGCCGTAAGAGCCGGGCTCCGTATCCAGGGAATTTCCGCCCCGCATGCCGCGATCTGCATAGTAGCCCTGGCGGATATTGTTATACTCGTCGGCGAAATCCCCGTGGCGCTGATAGTCCGCGGCGTGCTGCGTATCGTAATTAGCGTAGTCCGAAGCAAAGTGCCGGTTGGTGCTGAACAGCGAATCGCCTACCGGCCGGCGATGCTCGTTATCGTATTCGTCCTGGTCCTCGTCCCGGCTGCTCCAGAAGCCGTGGGTGTTCGTCTGTTTCATATCGGTGGTTCTGCTGGTTAGTGATCTTTCTGCTTTTTGTACCTCCCCATCAGCTCGGCGTTCGCAAGGATATGCCCCTGGATAGCCGCCTCCAGCTCGCTGCGGCCGGCCCCTGCCTGCAGGTGCAGCAGCGTGTCCAGGGCATACACGTAAAAGAAATACCGGTGTTCCCCGTCCGGGGGGCAGGGAGGATGGTAGCCCGTTCTGCCGTCGCTGTTGCTGCCGCTGATCCCCGGGCGCCGGCCGCCGGGGATCTCCGTGCCGGGCGGGATATTCCAGACGAGCCAGTGATCATACCTGCCGCCCGGCGCATCCGGATCGTCGACGATCAGGGCCAGGGATACCGTCCCTTCCGGCACCCCGCTGAAATGCAGGGGCGGATTGATGCCTTCGCCGTCGCAGGTATATTCCTGGGGAATAAGACCATTGTGTTCGAAAGCCTTGCTGCCGATCCCGAACTGTTGTGCTTCCATAATTCGTCTGTAGCGCCCTACGCGGTATAAAAATGTCGCCATCAGCTGTGGAACAAAGACCGCAAAGCGGAGATCTTTCCCAGGGGATATGGCGGGGAAAAACGGTGGGGGCCCGGGCGGGCGGTTCGCTTCCAGCTATGGCAGCATCGGGGAGCAGAGGTCCGGGATGGCATAGTTTCGCTGCATCGATATGGCTGCAATGATGCAGCTGAAAACAGCATTACACGTATATGCACCAGGTACGATTGGGAACTACAGACTTGCAGGTCGCGCCGCTGAACTTGGGCGGCAATGTATTCGGATGGACGCTGGATGAAAGAGCGTCGTTCGGCATCCTCGACACCTTTACCGCGAAGGGCTTCAACTTCGTCGATACGGCGGATACGTACTCTCACTGGGTACCGGGAAACAAAGGCGGCGAATCCGAAACCATAATCGGCAACTGGCTGCGCTCCCGGGGCGGCCGCGACCGGATGGTCATCGCAACCAAGGTCGGAAGCGCTACGGCCGATGCACCGAAGAACATCGGCAAGGCCCATATCCTGAAAACGGCGGAGGAATCGCTGCGCCGGCTCGGCACGGACTATATCGACCTGTATTACACGCACTACGACGATGAGCGGACGCCGGTGACGGAAACGCTCGAAGCCTACGACCAGCTGATCCGCGAGGGCAAGGTGCGGTATATCGGGGCCTCGAATATCTCGCCGGCCCGGCTTCGCGAATCCCTCGATGTCGCCGCGGCAAATTCGCTCCCGGCTTACCGGGCCCTGCAGCCCTTGTACAATCTGGTGGAGCGCCAGGGCTACGAGCGCAACTACGCGCCGATTGCGGAAGCGGCCGGTCTCGCCGTGCTTCCTTACTATTCGCTGGCCTCCGGCTTTCTCAGCGGCAAGTACCGCTCCCAGGAAGATACTGGTAAAAGTCCGCGCGGACAGGGCATCATCAAGTACCTGGAAGGGAACGGCCCGGCGGTCCTGCGGGCCCTAGACACGGTTTCGCACAAGCACGGCTCAAGACCGGCAACGGTCAGCCTGGCCTGGCTGCTGAGCCGGCCTCATATCACCGCGCCCATCGCGAGCGCTACCAGCGAAGCGCAGCTGGATATGCTCATGGCGGCACCGAAGCTGCGGCTGGATGCGGAAGATCTGCAATTGCTGGACGAGGCGAGCGCCGCCCGCTGACGATTCTGCAGGAACACGGAACGGCAGCCCGCACTACAGGAAAAGCGCGGATCGCGGGATAAAAAGACCGCCTGGACCGGGCGGCTTTTGGCTGCATGGTCAGGCTCAGCGATGGTCGAAGCGAAGGCTCTTCCCGTCCACGATCCGGAGCGTATATGAGCCGGCCGGCCAGCCAAGGGCATCGACGCTGACAACATGCTTCAGGGAAAGCTCCTGCATCAGCAGGCCGTTCGGATCGACGATACTTGCGGAAGATCCGAGAAGAGCCGGATCGCCGACCACGATCCGGATCCGGTGATCTGCGGGAACGGAAGATACGGTAACCAGCTCTCGGCCGCTGAAAGATCCGGGGTATGGATCGAGCGGGGCTGGACCGGCGTGGCTGGATTCTGCCTCGTCCCGCGGTAGGGCGGCACGGCTCCCCAAACCGCTGCGTTTAGCGAAAGGCCGGGCCTCGAGGTTATTGCTGAATGCAATGCAAAGGGTGAGAACTATACCTGCATAAACAGAGTAAAGGATTTGTATTTTTTAAGCACGATTTTTGATTATTTAAACCGAGCGCAAAATTAATTTGTTAGATAGATCGACTCACCTTATTAACCTTGCAATAAATAATATATTCTTTTAATTATAAGAAACCATTTTTATCATGCCTGATTGATATTATACTTTCCAGGTATCCTCACGCAGCCGCCGGAGGCGACCGGATGCGGAAGCAGGCTGGCCCGCGATCTATTTTTCAAGAATCGTGATATCGTCTGCCGAGCCGATCAGCACCTGCGGGTTGGCCTGGTTGACGCTTACCTGGTTAAAGCTGCCTTTTACCCGCACCCGCAGCTTCGTGCTGACGAGCTTGTTCCGGCCGTTCTTCCATTCGCCCGGATGTGCATCCCAGGCCTGCTGAAGCTTTTCACGTGCGGCCCTGAATACCTCGGGGTTTTCGAAATTCACGATCGTGAATTGCCGGCTGTATCCTTCCTTCCCATCCTGCAGAACCGCGAAGACATTGAAGCTTATCTCGGGGCTTTTCGGGAACATGATCAATGTCCCCTGGATATCGGCGGGCTTTTCATTCAGATCGCTTATGCGCTCGATCATCCCGACCGGTTCTTTGGCGTCTCCGTCGACCATCAGGTGGAGCGGACGGTTCGGCATTTCCTGGACCTTGTACTTCAGGCGGATAATATCGTTGCGGCTGAGTCCCGCGGTGTATGTAGTATCCTGTGCAAAGATGGGCACTACCTGGTCCTGGTATTCGACGACCAGGATATGCCCTTCCCCGCCTACGGCGTGTACGAGGAAGCTTGCGGTTCCGTCCTTGCGCAGCGCTTTGGGCACTTCTGTACTGTATATGAAAGCGGGCACCTCATAGGCCGGCTTGTAATCCTTCACGACTTCCACGGCGGTGACCGAGATATGCTTTTGCGGACTGGGGTTCTGCATGAAGCTTCCCTTGATCCGGAGCTTGTCATGGCGTCTGGTGGCTGCAAGCTTGCTGCGGATCTCCGGGCTTGCCGGCACCAGCGACATCGTGAGGTAGTCAAAGAAGTTATCCGGATTCCGGTACGTGAAAACGTACAGCTCCTTGTCCGCTACGGTTCCGTGGATCCAGCCTTCGAGCCCGCTCCCGTTCAGCGCCTCCTCCATAGCCTTTATGTCCACGGCGCCGGCCCGGGAGCTTATGAGCAATGTGCAGAGCGCCAAGGCCAGCCGGAAAAACATACTGCGTGCTTTCATAGGAACCACAAAATTGCGGCCTTAGGCGCGGTCAGTCAAATAGAATCAATACCGCAACTTCAGGTAGCCGCCGTATTGCTCTTTCCCGGGCACATGAATGATGATCGCGTCGCAGATCCCGTCTGCCCCGATCTCGAAAGCGATACCATCTTCGCTGTCAAGTACCCTGGACATGGAGCCGTCCTTTCCCCGGAACTTTTCTACTTCCTGCACCTTGTAGTGGGAACGGATATCACGCTCGTGGGTCCCGACGCGTATCCCGCGAACCGTTTCGAAGCGCGGGGCCGTGACCCGGATCTGCCGGATGCGGGCGACCTCGTCATTGCCGGGATTGCGCGAGGCGTAGACGACAAGGCTGTACCCTGTCGAATCGTGGTTGACATACCAGACGGAGACCGACTTCTGCATGGCGGCGTCTCCGGCGTCCGGCCGGCCGAGGCGGGGGCTCAGCGCAGCAAGATCCCCATCGATATGCGTCATCCCCGCAGCTTCGCCCGGCACCAGTATCCAGTCGTTCGCACCGGCCTTTAGCGAATCGGGTTTCATTGCGGAGAACACCGTATCCGGCTTTGCCGGGACGGCGCAGGTGCGTGCAGCCGTGTCCATGTTCACGGTGCGCTCCTCCCGTGCAGATTGCCGGGACTCGTGGCAGGCAGCGAATCCCAGTGCGGCAATAAGGAGTCCGGTCAGGGCGAGGCGGCTTCCGTTCATAGCGGTCGTTTGAAGGCTTGTTACAAAATCTGCACCAGCTCCGGTTCCGATCCCCTGCCGGCGACGGCGTGAATGCTTAAGGTTCATTTCACAAACGGTATTCAAAAATGATTTTACTTTGCGTCGTTATTGCGGGCACAAACGCCTGCACACTTTCTACCCACTCGTCCATTCTCTCAGAGACAGAAATGAAAAAAACCTTCCTGCTCCCGGTGGTGCCTGCAACTGAGGCCCTGCGTACCGGCGCTGGTTTTTTCGTCGCAGCCCTCAGCGCTCCGGCTTTTTTCCACCCGGCTACAAGCTGCTCCATCCGACGTTGATACCGGCGATCATGCCGGCAAATCCTGTCTTTCCGGGCCTTGTTATGCACCTACGCTGACGGCGGCTCCGGCAGTTCATCCTGTATCCGGGACGGATACGGGCATTCCATAACACTTGTTTTTCTCAACGGGGATTCCCATGAGCAATACGTTTCAGGTGCTGGTTGCCAATGGCAGCCATGCGCAATACGCAGAGATCATCTGCGACGAAATGGCCGCGTCTGCAAAAGCGCGCGGCACCGGCATCGCACGCCGCACACCGGAGTATATCCGGGCCAAGATGGAAGAAGGCAAAGCCGTTATAGCCCTGAGCGGCACCGGCGAATGGGCGGGCTTCTGCTATATCGAGAGCTGGAGCCACGGGGCCTACGTCGCCAACTCCGGGCTGATCGTCTCGCCGCAGTTCCGCAAAGGCGGCCTTGCGCGGGAGATCAAACACATGATCTTCAAGCTAAGCCGCAGGAAATATCCCGATGCAAAGATCTTCGGCCTGACGACCGGGCTGGCCGTGATGCGCATCAACAGCGAGCTTGGCTATGAGCCGGTCACCTATTCGGAGCTCACCCAGGACGATGCATTCTGGGAAGGCTGCAAGAGCTGCGTGAATTACCAGACCCTGGTGGCGAAGGAGCGTAAAAACTGCCTCTGCACCGCGATGCTCTTCGATCCTGCCGACGAGCCGAAGAAGCCTGAAAGGCTGGTGATGGCCGGCCGCAAAGGGATGCGCCAATTCCTGAAGAAACGCCTGAGCATATTCCGCAAGCGGCGTACAGACCGTTTTTCATTAAAACCCGTGATCCTGCATACACTATGAGCAACACGCAGAAAAAAGTCGTTCTCGCCTACAGCGGCGGGCTCGACACCACGTATTGTGCC
>JASLDA010000299.1 GCA_030151745.1 Chitinophagaceae bacterium
TATTGCCGGCACCGACGCTCCCGCTCATACCGAAGACCACATGACGGATGTTATTGCTGCCGCCGATGCTGCCCCGCCCGGCAAAGACCAGGGAGTCCAGCACCGTATTGCCGTTGGCAATCCCTGCATACGAACCTGCGGCAGCCCAGGTAAACCGGAGCGAGGTAAACGTGGTATTGGCAATGCTGACAATGCCGCCGCCCGTTGCGCCGTGATTGGTCACATTGTTGTAAACGCCGGCATCGGTAATCAGGTATATCTGTGCATTCAGGATGGAGCCTGCAGCATTGAGCGTCTTGTTGGCGCCTGTATAGATGTACTGGTATGTCGCGGTGACATCGGCATTGCTGATATCCAGCGAACGCGTATTGGTGCTGCTGCTCTGCAGCGCATATAGGTACAGCTTCTTCCCGGCCGCGTCGAGGGAGCCGGAAACCAGCACGACCACCGCTGCTCCGGAGCAGACAAGGCTGTCGGCAATGGTCAGGCTACCGCCTGTCTTGTCGATGTTCAGGGTAAAGGCACCCAGGGCCGTACCGCCGGTGGTCAGCGTATTGGCGGTCCCGCCCCGCAGGTTGAACTGGACATTGTAGGTGGTCGTCGGGGAAAAGCTCAGGTCGCCCCAGACCTCCAGGGCGAAGGAGCTGCTGCCGGAGTTGAAAGCAGGGCTATTGGGTACGCCGCTCCAGGTCATATTTTTACAGAACCCGTTGGCATCCAGGGTC
Organism: Chitinophagaceae bacterium; assembly: GCA_030151745.1. Classification (GTDB taxonomy): domain Bacteria; phylum Bacteroidota; class Bacteroidia; order Chitinophagales; family Chitinophagaceae; genus UBA1952. The sequence goes on from JASLDA010000299.1 coordinate 726, forward strand.
ACCGTCTTGCTGGCGCTGGTGAAGCCGCTCCCGGCGGTGAAAAACACATTGTCCGTTGCGGAAGGCACGATGCTGGGGATGGCCCCGGCCGTGCTGCTCAGGCGCCAATGGTTGAGGTCGCTCCAGTTGCCGGCACCGCCTACCCAGTAGTAGTCGGCTGCATACATGTCAAAACCGGCCAGCATAAGCAGCGCGGCAAATAAAAATCGTTTCATAATCAGGTCGTTTTATCAGGTGAGATACAGCAGACGCATAGCGTCATAGTGGCATGCTTACTTTTTTGAATTAAAGATAAAACGCTGATATTTAGTAATTTGCACAAACAGTGAGAGCGGTTTGTACAATTAGTTTTAGATACCGGAGGACGCTCGCCGCCTTGTACCGTCTGTTTACCTTTAGCTTGCCTCAAACCGGATCACGAACGAACCTGCAGCCTTACATGACGACCCGGAAATTGAATAAGCTATTTTCACTTGAGTTACTTATACTTATTTTAATTTCCAGCATTGGTTCTGCACAGGGTCCGGGCGATTATATTATCCGGCACTACACCAATAAAAACGGTCTCCCGACGAATGGCATCAAGGGCATCGAGCTGGACAAGCGGAATGGTATGCTTTGGGTGGGTACCCAGGCGGGCCTGGTACGTTTCGACGGCAGAAATTTTTCGGATTTCAGCTCCCTGACGAATGCCGTGGCGGCCTCCCGCATCTTTTTTATCGCCAAAAACAGGGAAGGCGCCATTTTCTGCGAAGACGACAAATCCTCCGTTTATCGTGTCACGCGCAATAAGCCGCGGTTCGTGACGATCGATACGACGCTGGTGGATCCCTTTCTCATCAAGGGCGGCAATTCCGGAATAACCCCGCCGGAGCAGATCGCGGCAAAGCTTAGAAACCATCCGCGCTCTTCTTTTCTGCCCGAGTGGATGTTGTTCGACGATGATCTCGGGGACAGCAGCAGCTTCACTTTTCTAAGCTTCGGGCGCCCTTATCACTACAGCGCCTCCAGGGATACCCTGCTGGAGCTTCCGGGGACTTTCCGGCAGATGATGAAGCTGGACGGAGAGACCTGTCTCATCGACGAGCAGCTCGGGGTATCGGTGTACGACGACAGGCTAATGAAACTGCGGCCCGTGCGGGTAGCAGGTATGCCTGCATGGAATAAGGACGAAAAGCCGCGGTTCATATGGAAGCCGGGGATGGACGAGCCCTTGTTAATCTACAGGCAGGATATCTGGAAATTGCGGCAGGCAGGCAATGCTCCTTACCTGCAGCCCTACTGCCGGGAATGCTGCCCGGCCGACGTGTATATCTACAATGCGCAGGTATGGGAAGAAGAAGGGACCATTTTCCTGGGCAGCGAAAAAAACGGCTTGTACGTGGTACGGAAGCCGGCTTTGCGCACGATACGGACAGACCTGCTTACCGAAGAAGGAAGGGCCGAATATGCCCAGGCGGAGATCACACCGGGGATGATCACCACGGGCTACGGATTTTCGTTCTCGGCCGGCGTCAAGCTGGTCTACCGGGAAGGAGGCATGCAGTTCCAGCCCTGGGCCATCTACCGCGACAGGTACGGCGATCACTGGTTTCACTCGGAGGATACGGTCATCCATCTTCACCGTGAAGGCGGCCATTGTACGAAGACGCCCATCCGCAGCGGTATCACCAAGATGGTCTTTGCCGAGACGCAGGGCCGTCTGTTCGTCGTTACCGACCTGGTGATCGCGGAAATGACGGGCGACCGGTACCGGGAGCTCTACAAGCTGCCTTATGCCGCAAATGCACTGAAGAACTCGCTCGACCCCGATGCCGTCATAGAATGGAAGCCCGGAATCCTGGCCATTGCAGCGGAAAAGCTGCTGCTGTTCGACACCCGGAAAAATGCAGCGCCCGATACCATTCCCCTTCCCGGCCTCACGACCAAGGTGCGGGCCCTGCTGAAATACGGCGAGTACATGTTCATAGGCACATACGGACAGGGCTTCTACCTGTACAGGAACGGCATCGTAAAGAAAATGCCCCTGGACAAATACAAGCACCTCGCCTATACACATTGCTTTATGCCGGACGGCAGGGGCTTCTGCTGGATCAGTACCAATCACGGGCTGTTCAAAGCAGGCATGAACGCCTTGGTGACAGCGTACGAGAAGGACATGCCGGAGATATACTATCACTATTTCGGCAACGACAACGGCATCTTCAATTCGGAATTCAACGGGGGCTGCCAGCCCTGCGCGCTGAAGCTCCGCAGCGGCTTGTTTTCATTTCCGAGTATGAACGGCGTGGTGATTCTCGATCCCTCCCTGCCCAATGCGATCCCCCTTTCGGGAAATATATTCGTGGAAAACGTCTTTGCCGATTCTGCCGTCTACGAGCCGGGGGACGGACGCCTCGCCGCTTTGCCGTACGGGCTTAAGAATCTCAGCTTCAGGATTACCGTTCCGAGCTTCGGCAACGCGGAGAACCTCTATTTCTCCTATAAGCTGGAGCCTTACAACAACGACTGGGTGCCGCAGGACATTGCACGGAACGGCACTATCCTGTTCGGAGGATTAAAGCCCGGCGACTACAAGCTGTACCTGCGTGTGCGCAATGGTTTCGGGCCGGATCAGTTCGGTACGGAGGTAATCGAGTTCCGCATTCTGAAGCCCTGGTTCCAGAGCTGGTGGTTCTATGCCCTGTGCCTGCTGGGACTTGTCGCCGCGGTATGGCTGATCGTGAAATGGCGGACGGCCCGCATCATCAAAAGGGAAAAAGAACTGCAGCTGCTGGTAGCCCGGCAAACCCGGGACATCAAGGCGCAGAGCCGGCAGCTGGAAGAGCAGCTGCGGCAGTTGAGCGATCAGCAGGTAAGGCTGGAGAGCGACAACCAGGTCAAGGCGCGCCTTATCGGCATCATCAGCCACGATATGATCAGCCCCCTGAAGTTCATGGGCTTTATGGCGAAGCGGCTGCGCGCCATGTTTACGGAAGCGGAGCCGGCCTACCGCACCGCCGATATGATCGTGACGGTAACGGAAGAGCTCGGAGCGCTTACGCTGAATATGCTCAACTGGATCAGGTTTCACTATGGCGCGTACAAGGTGCAGCCCGAAACGATCAAACTCCGGGAGCTGATCGACGAATCATCCGAAATCGCCCAGGTCCTGGCAGCTGAAAAAGGGATTGTCCTGTGCAATGCCGTGCCTGCGGATATGACCGTTGTGCAGTACCGGCAGACCCTGGGCGTCATTATCTACAACCTGGTGATGAATGCCGTGAAATATACCCACGAGGGACGTGTGCATGTTTCAGCGCAATTCAGCGACGATCAGTTCAGCCTGGAAGTCTCGGATACAGGCGTCGGCATGGATGAGAATATGGTGGAGATACTGAATAATCCCGAGCGTTCCATCCCCGAAATAGCGGCTGCGGGCGAGGCGAAGAAATTCCAGTTT
>JASLDA010000329.1 GCA_030151745.1 Chitinophagaceae bacterium
TCATTTTTTCCCAGGCGGCACGCTGGGTTTGCGAGCGCTTGGCATAGCCGTAACCGGGCAGATCCACCATGTACCAATTCGTGATGGTCTCTGCCTCATCCGCGCTGGCTATGGCGAAGTGGTTAATCGTGGTTGTCTTCCCCGGGGTCGCGCTCACCTTGGCAAGCGCTTTCTGCCCCGTCAGCATATTCAGCAGGGACGATTTGCCCACATTGCTGCGGCCGATGAAAGCATACTCGGGCCGGTCCGGCTTGGGACAGCCTTCCGGTTTCACGGCCGAGATCAGGTATTTGGCGCTGCGGATTTCCATTGGCTGCAAAGATCGGAACTCAGGAGCGCGAATAGAAGCGGGGAACGGCGGGTCGTAGTTTTTAGTTCATGAGTATGGGTTATGACTAATGATTTTAATGTGATGATCGCCGGCCGGCGTCAATCCTCAGCCTTGATAACCTGATCATAAAACATGAAACATATAAAAACGCCGCCCTTTCCGGAGCGGCGTTTCACTAAGCCTGCGGTCCTGTCAGGGATATATGACGCCGGGATAGCGGTTTATATCGGCTGCCGGGACGGAGGAGCCATAGAATGCATTGATCGTGCGGATCATCTCGTTGGCTGCGAGGGCGTAACCGCGGGGCGTCAGGTGTACGCCGTCGAGGGAGAAGATTCCCCCGCGCACGAAGCTGGTATTGAGGCTTATGCCATCGAAGACGATGCCGGCGCTAAGGCTTTTCAGGTACGTGTTCATGTCGACGTAGGCCAGCTTATAACGGGCAGCGGCGCTCTGAAGGATGCCGTTGAAGGTCGCCGTTGCCGTATTGACGGCGGCGATTTCCTTCGCGTCCAGGATATACTGGGCCGGGATCGGCTTGTGGCTGCCCCAGCCTGCGCATTTCAGTGAATCCTGTGGTAATGTCAGCAGCACGAGCTCGCCGGCCTTGATCTGGCGCAGATGCACTACCGGCACGGAAGTATCCTGGATGATCCAGCCGTTCTGGCCCAGGTTGAAATGGATGCCCAGCGGCGAATAGGCTGCGTTCAGGCTGTCCACCTGTCCCTGGCGCGTGAGCGCCAGGCCATTGTACGGTACGGTCGTGAAGAACGGTACCGCTGTCACGTCGGGTATGTTCATCACGGCTCCCTTCGCACCGCCGGCGGTCAGCCGGTGCAGTACGGAGTCCACCGCGAGCCCGAAGATGCTTGCCGAGGATATGCTGTTCTGATCCAGGGGCGTGCCGTTGCTGGACTTGCCCACCCCGCCGGAGGTGGCGTAGCCGAGCACGTCGTTGTTCCCGATCCAGGCGGTGAAGAAGGTGGGAGTGATGCGGCTTAATTCGGCAAGCGGGGTTTGCGTCAGATCGGTGAAGAAGCGCCGGCTGTAGGGGTTCAGCGCCGGATAGCCCGGCACGAGAAAATCGATGGCGCGGATACCCGGAACACCGAGGTTGTTGTAGGGGCCCGAGGCGGCGATGCTGGCGGCATCCCCGGCGGAATCGAGGGGACCGGTGTACAGTATGGGACCAAGCGAGGTAGTGCCGAGGCAGTCGCCGCTGGGACCCAGAATGCGCTTCGCACCCGGGTAGCCGCCGTCGCTGTTGAGGAGCGGCTGCTTGAATGCGCCTCCGCCTACCATCGCGAACTGGCCGGCAAGAATCGCCGGGTACGAGGCCTGCTGGCCGGAACGATACAGCGTGCCGTCCGCATAGCCCGCCGTCAGCGAGTTCCCGACGGCGACATAGCGGCTGAAGTCGAGATTCCCGGCGCTAGCCACCGGAGCGTCCATATGCGGCTTGCATCCGGCCAGGGCGAGCACCGCGGCCGCAGCGATGAAAAGGGGTTTCTTGTTCATGACTGATATTCTGAAAAGGCCAGAGGGATGTTTTAGAAAGCGTAGGAAATACCGATGCCGGGAGTAACGGCCTTGGTCTGGTAGCGGCCGTTGAAGTTGGCCTCGTTATACTGCGCATCGCGGCGATCCGAAGAGACATATTCCACCGCGGCAAGGATAGACAGCTTGGGCATCGGCTTCCAGCAGATACCGCCGGTGCCGACTACGCGGTTTGCATCCGGGAGATCCGGGGTTACGAAGCCGTCGCGTACCGGGGAAGGATCGTATGCGCCGCCCAGCATGATCTCAAGGCTGGGAGTTGCCTGGTAGTGCAGGCCCAGGCGGGAAGCGAGGCGGTTCTGATACAGGCGCGCGGAGGAGTTGCGCATGCTGCCGTTCACTGCCTGACTGTAATTGAAGGCCAGGGAATCATAGGCTTTCCAGCCGGTCAGGTTGAAATCGACCTGGACGGTAAACTTCGGCAGCGGCTTCCAGGCGGCGCCTACGCTGAGCACCTCCGGCAGGGGCAGCGTTGCGTCGAAGGAGGTATTCGGGAAGGTCGAGGCTACGGAGCTTGCGACATTGAACTTCGCGTCGCCGCTCTTCACGCGCATATCTACGCGGCTGCGGTAGCTGATGCCGAAATGCAGCCGGTCCGAGGCCTTCAGGCTGATGCCCACGTTATAGCCCATGCCGTTCGCGTTGCCGTTCAGCTTGGCGGTGCCGTCGTTTATACCGCCGGTTCCGCTGCCGCCTGCCGCAGGTACCGGCAGCGCGCGAGCCAGCTCTACCTTGCCGAAGGCATATACATAGCCTGCGCCGATAGAGATCTCTTCATTGATCTTATAGCTGACGGTGGGCTGTACGAAGACGGACTGGAGATAAATATTCTGAGTAACGTAGCGGCCGCTCCAGTTATCGTTCCAGGTGACGCCGCTGCCGAACGGGGTATATACGCCCACGCCGAAGCCCAGGCCCTTAACACCCTTGACCGTGCCGCCGGCATACACATTGAACGGAGTGAATGTTTTGTTCTCGCTGCGCTCGGAGCTGCCTGTCGCTGCGTTGATGAACTGCACGCGCGGCATGATCGCGAGCACGCTGCCGTAGACCTGGAAATTGTCCATGCGCGCGAGACCGCCGGGGTTGTAGAACAGGGTTGCGGCGTCCCAGGGATAGGCTGTACCGCCGCCGCCCATGGCCAGCTGGCGCAGGCCCTGCAGGTTCAATTGGTAGCCTGCGCTGAATGCCATGGCGGCCGGCATCATGAAGGCCGAGGTGAGTAAGGCGAGCTTTCTCATAAATCGGTGGTATAAGTGAATTATAACTTGAATGAATTATGACTTGGCAGGTGAAGATAGTGCAGCCCTTCGCATATCCAAATGCCTCTTCCGGCTGCAATCTTAAATCTACAACCTTAAATCTTCAATCCCATAATTCTCAGCTCTGAGCAAGGGCGAAGGCCAGGATACTGATCCGGGTTCCCGGGGCCGACAGGAGGGGCCGGGCCGCGGATTCCAGCGTGGCGCCGGTGGTAAGCACGTCGTCAATAAGCAATAGGTGGCTGCCCGGCGCGGGGAGCCGCCGGAGGGAGAAAGCGGTGCCGACGTTGTCCATGCGCTCCTCGCGGGACTTGAGCGTCTGGCTGCCGGTATGGCGTATCCGCTGCAGCGCATTGTCGTAAACCGGGATCTGCAACACTTCGCCCAGGCCCCCGGCCAGCAGGGCTGCCTGGTTGTAGCCCCGGAGCCGCTCCTTTACCGGATGCAGCGGCACGGGGACGATAGCGCTCAGATCCCGGGCCCAGGGTGCGGTATGAAGATCCCGGCCTGCCTGCCGCCCGAGATAGGCGCCGATCTCCCGGCGGCCCTGGTATTTAAGACGATGCAGCAGGTGCTGCAGGATGCCCCCGGGAGTGAATACGCCGAAGGCCGTTGCCCCTTCGAAGGGGATCCGGCCGGCCAGGCGCAGGGCCGCCTCGTTCATAGGAATGTGATGGAATCCGCTGCGGGGCAGCGCCAGGGCGCAGCCCAGGCAGAGAATGTCTTCCTGATGCAGCAGGGGCTGCTGACAGCCTTCGCAGAGACGGGGAAAGAGCAGGTGGGCAAGCGACTCGCGGAGCCGCAGAAATGAAGTGTTCATGCCGGGAGGGTTTGAGCCGGTAAATTCAGGCAAGGGACCGCGGCCTGCGGCCAATTTATACGAACGGGCCGATTGCAAGGACGAATGGGCTCCACGGCCGGCCGGGATGGCGTTGGACTGAGCTACCTTCACCGCGGCGGATGAGCTTACGGAAAACGGAATCAGGATGCTTGTAAAAGTGTATGGAAGCGCGGTCTATGGCGTGGATGCCATGACCATCACGATGGAAGTGGATGCCTGCGACGGCATTCCCTCGTACTTTATAGTAGGACTGCCCGATAAGGCCGTCAGCGAAAGCCTGGACCGGGTGCGGACGGCAATGCGCAACAGCCGTATCGACAGGCCCCGGGCCAAGGTGCTCATCAATATGAGCCCGGCCGATATCAAGAAGGAAGGCGCGGCCTACGACCTGCCTATCGCGGTC
>JASLDA010000358.1 GCA_030151745.1 Chitinophagaceae bacterium
GCCGGCAGCGCCGGCCTTCCAGCCCAAGCATCGGTCCGTGATCTGACTGCCGCGCATGGGAAAAGCAGCTTGGCAGATCAGCGGGACAGGATGCGGATCTCCACCCGGCGGTTCCGGTTGGCTTCCTCTTCGTTCCGCTCGTTCCGCACGATCGGGAACTGGTAGCCGAAGCCGGTCGCCTGGATGCGGGCCGGCGCTATCCCGCGGTCGATCAGCATGCTCCGGATTGCCAGGGCTCGGTTCACGGACAGCTCCAGCTTCCAGGTGTCCTCGTCCAGGGCGTCCGGCTCCGAAACGCTGATGCAGCAGACATGGCCTTCGATGCGTATGGTCATCTTCGGATTGTCGAGCAGCGTGCTCAGCAGCGTTTCGAGCGCGGGGAACGATTCCGGCCGTACCACATGCCGGCCGGGAAAGAAGAATACGTTATTCAGCAGCAGGCTTTCCCCGGGGGCCAGCTCGGTCAGGGAGCGGGCGCTGTCTTTGCGGGTTCCGGGATGACTCAGCGGCGGGGGGACGAAGCGGCGGCTCATCGCCGTATCGGGCCGGGGCGCGGGAAGCTGCGCCGTTGCGGCCCGTTTGGCCGGAAGCAGGATGATATCCACACGTCGGTCCTGGGGACGGCTGTCGGGGTCCGTCGCTATTCCCGCGTCCCGCTCGCCCACGCCGGTAAGAAGTTTTATATCCCCGGCCGGAATGCCGGAGCTTGTCAGAAAATCCCGGACCGCCAGGGCGCGCATGCGGCTGAGCTGCAGGTTGTAGCCTTCGCCGCCCAGGGCGTCGGTATGGCCGAGGATCAGCAGCTTGCCGTTGCGGTCGAGCGGGCCCCGGCTCAGCGCGGAGTCCAGCCGGCGGACCGTTTTCTCGGTAAGCGCCGCCTCGTTGAAACGGAAGAAGACGCCCAGCGTATCGCCGGCGGCCAGGCTCCGCATCGAAGCTGAAAGGACCGCGGCCAGGAGCGTCAGACGTTTCATGGGATCGTTTCTGCCGAAGTTATACTCCGAAAGGGATAAAATCGAGATATCGCTTCGCCGGGAAATTCGCGGTTTCGCTCAGGCTACTGATAGTCGCTGATATGGAGGCGCTGTTCGCAGAAGCCGTATTCCCGCGGATCGTTCGATGCTACGATCACCGTGCGGCCGGGCGCCAGCCGTTCGATCCAACCGAGGTATTGCGCGACGCCGGCTTCGTCGAGATTCGTGCAGGGCTCGTCCAGCAGGAGCAGGGGAGTATCGGAAAACAGGGCCTGGGCAAGCTTTACCCGCTGCCGCATGCCCGAGGAAAAATCCCCGATCGGCACGGTGCTGCGTTTCTGCAGGCCGGTTTCTTCGATGATGCGTGCGATCGTGTAGCCGGGAAGTATTTTCTTGAACGAGAAATGGAATCGGAGCAGCTCGGTGAAATTCAGCTCTTCCGGCAATTCCACGCCCGGCGCGCAAAAGCTGAGGCTGCGGAACAGCTCCGGCTGCGGGATCCGGCGTTCGTGCCGGTAATGAAGGATATGGCCGGAGGAAGGCGGCTGCATGCCGGCGAGGATGCGGAGCAGGGTGCTTTTGCCGCTGCCGTTTTGTCCCAGGATGGCGATCCGCCCCCCGGCAGGAATTTCTCCGCTTATGCTGCGGAAGACCCAATGCCGCTGATAGCGCTTGGATACGCTATCAAGGGATATCTTCATTGATGCGGCGGGTATAGCCGCGCATGATGCCGCGGCCGGTATCACGGATGAAGGAGATGATCTCGTCGCGCTCGTCGCTTACCGGGATATCGGCTTCGATGATGCCGAGGGCCTTGCTGACGTTATAGCCGCGGACGTAGAGAATGCGGTAGATATCGAGGATGTGGTTGATCTTATCCGTCGAATAGCCCCGGCGCTTGAGCCCGATGCTGTTCACCCCGACATAGCTGAGGGGTTCCCGGGCTGCCTTTACATAAGGCGGCACGTCCTTGCGCACCAGCGAGCCGCCGGTCACGAAGGCATGCGAGCCGATCCGGACGAACTGCTGCACCGCGGTAAGGCCCGCCAGCACGACGTTGTCGCCCACGGTGATATGGCCTGCGAGGGTCGTATTGTTCGAGAATATGCAGTGGTTGCCGATCTCGCAGTCGTGTGCGATATGGGTATAGGCCATGATCAGGCAGTTGTTGCCGATCTTGGTGAACATCCGGTCGGTCGTGCCTTTATTGATGGTGACGCATTCGCGGATGGTGCAGTTATCGCCGATGATGGTCAGTGTATCCTCGCCCTTGTATTTCAGGTCCTGGGGGATGGCGGAGATGATGGTGCTGGGGAAAATGCGGCAGTTTTTGCCGATCCGCGCCCCTTCCATAATCGTCACGTTGGAGCCTATCCAGGTGCCTTCGCCGATCTCGACATTCTTGTGAACCATCGAGAAGGGGTCAATTTTTACGTTTGCGCCGATTTTGGCATCCGGGTGTACGTAGGTAAGAGGGTGTATCATGCAGGCGTCCCCGTTGGACCGTGTATTAAATCGGGGTGTGAAAGTACTATCAGAAGCTGAATTTCCGCGCGGCGGGCGTCGTCGTTAGCATCTGTTTAGAAAGAAAGCCGGAACGGCCCCCTGTTTATTGCGGCGGCCGTTCCGGGATAAGATTATTTATTCCGGCGCACGATCTGGGCCACCAGCTCGGCCTCGGTCGCCAGTTTATTGCCCACATAGGCGGCTCCCCGCATTTCGCAGATGCCGCGGCGAATGGGATTCATCAGCTCCAGCTTCAGGAGCAAGGTATCGCCCGGCACCACCTTCTGCTTGAAACGGGCCTTGTCGATCTTGATGAAATAGGTATCGTAATTCTCCGGGTCGCTGTAGTTGTTCAGCGCCAGGATGCCGCCGGCCTGGGCCAGGGCTTCGATCTGCAGCACGCCCGGCATCACGGGGTTCCCCGGGAAGTGACCCTGGAAGAACTGCTCGTTGAAGGTGACGTTCTTCAGGCCGACGACATGGTTATCGCTCAGCTCTATGATCTTGTCTACCAGCAGGAACGGGTATTTATGCGGCAGCGATTTCTCGATGCGCGTGATATCGTAGACGGCCGGGATGTTGGGATCGTATTGCGGCGCGTCGGAGCCGTTCTTGTTTTTCTTGATGTACTGCTTGATCTTCCGGGCGAACTCCACGTTGCTGCTGTGGCCGGGGCGGTTGGCGATGATATGCGCCTTGATCGGGTGGCCGATAAGCGCCAGGTCGCCCACCACGTCCAGGAGCTTGTGGCGCGCCGGCTCGTTGGGGAAGTGCAGCTGTACATTGTTCAGGATGCCTTCGTGCTTGACCTCGATGGCCGGCTTGTTCAGGATCTTGGCCAGGTGGTCCAGCTCGTCCTGGTCCACAGCCTTGTCGACGACGACGATCGCGTTGCTGAGATCGCCGCCCTTGATCAGGTTGTGCTGCAGCAGGTATTCCAGCTCGTGCAGGAAGCAGAAGGTCCGGCAGGGCGAAATTTCGTCCTTGAATTCGGAGATATGCTTCAGCGCCGCGTGCTGGGTGCCGAGGATCTTGCTGTTGAAATCGATCAGCGTCGTGATCGTGTACTCGGTGGCCGGTACGGCCAGCATATCCACGTTCTTGACCGGGTCGTAGAAATGGATATTGGTATCGATGCTGTAGACGATGCGGCGGGCGTCCTGTTCCTGCACGCCGGCGCTTTCGATGGCTTCGATGAAAAGCTTGGCGCTGCCGTCGAGGATCGGCACTTCGGGGCCGTCCAGCTCTACCAGGGCATTGTCCACGCCCATTCCCACGAGCGCTGCCAGCAGGTGCTCCACCGTGCTGACGCGGGCGCCGTTGTGCTCCAGGGTGGTGCCGCGGCTGGTATCGACCACGAAATCGACATCCGCCTTTACGATCGGGCGTTCCGGCAGGTCCACGCGCTGGAAGCGGATCCCATGGCCGGGATTGGCCGGGCGCAACGTGAGGTTGACCTCACGGCCGGTATGGAGGCCTACGCCCGTAACGCTGACTGTACCACGGAGGGTACGCTGATTTTCGGTTGCTTGCTGCACGAGGGTACTGGCGGAAGTTTGGGATTCGGAAAATATACTGGTCACACTACGCTTTTTGGTGAATGGCGGCACTGAGGGCCTTGAGCTCTTCCTCGAGCTGGGCTATGCGCTGCTGAAGCTCGGGCAAATTTCGATAAATGGCCTGACTTTTCAGGGAGCTGCGGTAGTCGAAGGCCGGAGAGCCGTTCAGGGCCGTGTTCGGCGTTTCCACGGATTTGGAAAGGCCGCTTTTGGCATTGATCTTGGTACCGTCGGCAAGCTGGATATGTCCCACCATGCCGACTTGCCCGCCGATCACGCAGTTCTTGCCGACCTTTGTGCTGCCCGAGACCCCGGTCTGGGCGGCAATAACGGTGTGCTGGCCGACCTCCACGTTATGCGCGATCTGGATCAGGTTGTCCAGCTTCACGCCCTGCCGGATGATGGTCGCACCCATAGTGGCCCGGTCGATGGTCGTGTTGGCGCCGATCTCGACATCGTCCTCGATGATCACCCGGCCGATCTGGGGAACTTTCTTGTAGCTGCCGTCCGGCTGGGGAGCGAAGCCGAAGCCGTCGGCGCCGATGATCACGCCGCTGTGGACGGTGACCCGGCGGCCGATGGTGCAGCCTTCGTAGATCTTTACGCCGGGCAGGATCTTGGCGCCTTCGCCGATAACGACCCCATCGCCGATATAGCTGCCTGGATAGATCTGCACGCCATCGGCGAGCGTCACCCCCTCGCCAATATAGCTGAAAGCGCCTACGTACACGTCTTTGCCGAGGGTCGCCGTGCCGGCCACATGAGCGGGCTGCTCGATGCCGGTTTTGCGCTTGCCGCTCATCATCTCGTTATAGAGCTGCAGCAGAGAGGCGAACCCGTTGTAGGCGTCCTGCACACGGATCAGCGTCGGGTGCACCGGGCCGTTGACCGGCAGGTCTTCGTTGACGATCAGGATGGTGGCCCGGGTGGTGTACAGGTATTCCCCGTATTTGGGATTTGCGATGAAGGAGAGCTGCCCTTCGGTAGCCTCCTCGATCTTTCCAACAGCGTTGACTTTCGCTTCCGGATCGCCTTCAATTCGGCCGTTAATATGAGCAGCTATCTGCAGCGCGGTAAAATACATGGATCGTAGGGGAATAGAAATATGAAAATCAATCCAGGATTGGGTTGAGATACAGATGATATTGATAACTATTCGATAATGGTGCAAAGGTAATTTTTCCGTACGGGGCGGGCAAGGGCCTGGGATACCAGCGGGTCGTCCACCTCGGAAATATCGCGCACGCTGCCGTCTTTCATGGCCAGCTGTATGCGCTCGTCCGATGTATTGTAGGTGCTGTTGGTCGTGGTGCCGCCGAATGCGAAGTAATCCAGATCGCTGCCGCTCAGGCCCGTGATGCGTGCGGCAGCCCTGCGGCCGGTCTCCAGCTCCGCATCCAGCGGGGCATTGCTCAGCACTACTTTATACAGCTTCCGGTCGACCAGCATACTACATAGACGCGCGAGGATAGCGTCGGCATGGGTCGACCAGACCTTTATTGCAGAGGTGACATCTGCGTCGTCAAGCATGCAGAAGGCATCGAGATGCTGGGGATCAGCCCGGAAATCTGCCGGGGATATGTTTTTATAGAGAAAATGCCGCAAGGCCGGGGTGCCGAACAGGTTTTCGCCGGCCTGGGCCAGCTCCCGGGCCCGGCGAAGGATATTGATGATGAGCATTTCCGCTCCGAGCACCGTTTTATGAAGGTACACCTGCCAGTACATCAGCCGTCGCGCGATGATGAATTTCTCTACGGAGTGAACCGCCTTTTGCTCCAGCATCAGGGTATTGTCCTTTACGACCAGCATCTGCAGCAGCCGGTCGTAGCCGATCACACCTTCCGAGACGCCGGTAAAGAAGGAGTCCCGGTTCAGGTAGTCCATCCGGTCCATGTCCAGCTGGCTGCTCACGAGCTGGTGCAGGTAAGGAAGAGGATAGTCGTGCCCGAAGATGCGGATCGCCGTCTCCAGCATGCCCCCGCTTTCTGCATTCATGCGCTCCATGATCAGCTTGCTGATGGTCTCATGGCTTATGCCCTGTACGAGACTGTGCTCCAGCGCGTGGCTGAAGGGGCCGTGCCCGACATCGTGCAGCAGGATGGCCAGGCGGGCGCCGACGCATTGGTCTTCGGAGAAGCCGGCTCCCTTGGAGCGCAGCACGTCCAGGGCCTCGTGCATCAGGTGGCAGGCGCCGAGGGAATGATGCAGGCGGGTATGCACGGC
>JASLDA010000374.1 GCA_030151745.1 Chitinophagaceae bacterium
CCGTGATGGACCAGTGAATGAGCTTCAGCGAATTGCGGAAAGAGATCATCTCGCCCAGGAAAGTAGCTACATTCTTTTTTTTGTTGTCTGCCATAGCTGTGCGGTTTTTTATTCAGGTAAATGTATCGTAATACAGCGAGCCGGCGCACAAATTCGATCTATAAATAAACATGCTGCTGGCACAATAAACTACAGTTGCCGGCGGTTATTCCGCTACTACGAAATATGTATCGTTTTGCCTGGTTTGCGTTTCCTGCACTGCTTTTTGTATCCCCTGTCTGTGCTCAGGGACTGCGTTTTCAATTACTGGCCGGAGCAGCGATGAACGGTGTGGTGGCGCAAGAAGGAGCTACAAACTACAGCTCGATCCTGCTTCCGAGAATAGGCCTGGAGCTACGCGTCCCGCTTACGGAACGTGTAGCGCTTCTGACCGGTGCCGACCTGCAGCAGAAAGGTTTCAAAAGCCAGCGGACGCGTTTTGATACCTCGGGCCTGGGAAGCGCTGTACGCACGGCGGCCAACGCCACGGTCTGCTATTCGCAGATAAATATACCCTTGCAGGTCTCCGTGCGGATGCTGCGTAAAGAGTGGTTTGATCTGGAGCTCAGCGGAGGCATGAGCTACGGGTTCATGCTTGCGGCCACAGCTGTTTGGGACTACTCGACCTATTATCCCAACGGGGCCCGGGACGATTACGGGAGCCGGAACAAGCTCCGGATCTCGCTCCTGCCTTACAGCAACCGGCTGTCCCCGCCGAACCCGAATAGCTACGGAGCTTTATTCCTTTTCAACCCGGCCTTCGCCGGCTCGGTGACCCTGAAAGCGAGGGAAAAGCTGCTGTTGCAGCTTTACGGAGAATATAATCTTTATGATGCCGCCAGCCTCAGCTACGATCTGCCGATAAATCTCTACAGCCTGGGAGCCTGTGTCGGGTATCGGTTTTAGACCAATGAGGCTATCCGGAGTTGAAGGCCGCGGCTAGCGATATAGTGCATCGGTAATCCGGCTGCCTGAAACGGAACGATCCGCAGCTTGAACTGCGGATCGTTACTATGTTAAGTTGATACCCGGGCCTTTTTATCCCTGCACCACGCCGTCGAGGTGCAGCTTGCCCTGCCTTGCTCTGCGCCGCTGAACGCGGGCGATCAGCTTATCCACGATATAGTAGATGCAGGGCACGACCACCAGGGTCAGCAGCAGAGATGAGGTCAGACCGCCGATGATCACCCATGCCATGCCGTTCTTTACTTCGGAGCCCGCGCCGGTGGCCAGGGCGATCGGGAGCATACCCAGGATCATGGCGATGGTCGTCATCAGGATGGGACGGAATCGCTCGCGACCGGCGTCGATTAGGGCCTCGGTCAGCGTGGCGCCTTCCGCCTTGCGCTGGTTGGTGAAGTCGACGAGCAGGATGCCGTTCTTCGCCACCAGACCCATCAGCATGATCAGGCCGATCATCGCGAAGATGGTGAGATCGTTCATCGTCAGCGCCAGCGCCAGGAAGGCTCCTATCAGGGCTAGGGGCAGGGCGAAGAGCACCACGAAAGGATAGACCGCATTTTCATACAGGGCAACCATGATGAGGTAGATCAGCAGGATGCCCAGTCCCAGCGCGCCGAGCAGGCTGCCGAAGGACTTGCTCTGGTTTTCCATGGTGCCGATGAACTGCCAGGTCACGCCGGCCGGCATTTTCAGCTGGTCGATCTTCTTCTTGATCTCGGCGCCCACGGTACCCGGGGAACGGCCCACGACCGACGCGTTCACGTTGATGGACGGAAGGCGGTCCATGCGCTCCAGCGCGCTTTCGCCCATTTCCTCGTGCACGTCGGCGAACTGCGACAGCTCGATGGGAAGCCCTTGTGCATTCACGAAGCGCAGATCCCGAAGGTCGTTTATGCTCCGGCGATTGCCCTCGTCCGACTGCACCATGATATCGTATTCGTTGCCCCGGTCGGTGTACTTGGCGAGGTCGTTGCCGCGGAAGGCATTCGAGATCGCGGTGCCCACTTCATTCGCGTTCAGGCCCAGCAACGCCATCTTTTCGCGGTCCAGCTTCACCGTGAATTGCGGCTTAGGATCGATGGTGCTGTACTTCGTGTACTGGATACCGGGGGTGGCCTCGATGATGCCGCGGATCTGCGCAGCCACGGCCCGCATCTGCGCACGGTCCTGGGCCTTGACGGCCACCTGTATGTCAGGCTGGTTGTTGTTGCCGGTGATGCCTACCGGACTGATCGTAACCTTTACGCCCGGGTGCTTCTCGATGATGCTCTTCATCCGGACGCCGAAGTCGTCGGTGGATACCTTGCGCTGCTTCTTGTCCACGAGCACCACGTTGAGGTCCGCGATATTGCCGTTGTTGCTGGTCGCGATACCCGTAGACGCGTAGCCTACATTGGTAAAGACATTGACCACCTCGGGCTGCCGGAACAGCTCGCGCTCGATCTGCTGGGTCAGCTGGTTCGTTTCATAGACATTGGTCTGGGGCGCGAGCTCTATATGGATGCTCAGCTCGCCGCGGTCGGAGGCGCTCACGAACGCCGTCCCGATAAAGCCTGCGCCCGCAAGGAACAGGGACGCAACGAACAGCACGATCGTTCCGCCGAGAACCCAGCGCTTATGTCCCAGGGCCCATTGCAGGACACGGGTATAGTCGTCGCGGGCATTGTCCAGCAGCTTTTCAAACCAGAGGTTGACGCGTCCCCAGAGCGTGGAAGGAGACAGATGCTGCAGCTTGCCGAACCGGGCCGCCAGCATTGGCGTGATGGTAAAGCAGACCAGCAGGGACATCAGGGTCGAGACCACCACCACCAGGGCGAATTCCCGCAGGATATTGCCGATGATGCCTCCGGCCAAGGACAGGGGCACGAATACCACCACGTCCACGAGCGTGATCGCAATGGCCGTGAAGCCGATCTCGGAACGGCCTTCGATGGCGGCCGTTCGCCGGTCCTTGCCCATTTCCATATGCCGCATGATGTTCTCCAGAATTACGATCGAGTCATCCACCAGGATGCCCACGACCAGCGAGAGGGCCATCAGGGTCATCAGGTTCAGGGACATGCCGAAGATGTTCATGAAGATGAACGTCGGGATCATCGAGGACGGCAGGGCCACGAGCACGAACGTGGCGCTGCGGCCGCTGTGCAGGAAGAACAGCATGACCAGGGCGACGATGACAACCGCGAGGAAGAGGTCTTCCACCACCGCGTCGGCCGACTGCAGCGTATAGATGCTCTGGTCGGAAGCGATCGAGAACTTCAGCCCGATAGACTCGTTGCGCTTGGTGATCTCGTCGATCTTGGCGCGTACGAGCTTGCTCACCTCCACCGCGTTGGCGTCCGTTTGCTTCAATACCTGCATACCGATCGCGGGTACGCCGTTGTAATGGTTCAGAGTCGAGGTGCGGACCGTTGCGTCTACGACTTCCGCCACGTCGCGCAGGAATACCTTGCTGCCCCCGGCAGTCTGGTAGATAACCAGGTCTCGCAGCTGGTCGAGGTTGTTGAACTTGGCGTTGTACTGGATCGAGTATGTATTGGCGTGCGTCTCGACCTGGCCTGCCGGGGCGGAGATGCTGGACGCGTTCACGATGCTGGCCACCTGCGAGATCGTCAGATTATAGGCCGCGAGCCGGTCCTTGTTCACGTTCACCTGGATCTGCCGCTCGTTGCTGCCGATCAGGCTCACCTGGCCTACTCCCTGTACGCTTGCGATCTGCGGGGAGATCTGCTTGTCGAGAAGGTCGTAGAGCTGGGCCGCCCCGATATTGGCCGTCACGCTCATCCGGAGCACCGGGATATCGTCGGTGGAGAACTTGTTTACGACCGGGTTGTCGATGTTCTGCGGCAGCAGCACCAGGATCTGGTTCACCTTCCGCTGGGCGTCGTTCTGGGCGCGGTTTACGTCCACGCCGTCCTTCAGGGTGATCGTGACGATGGATGCGCCTTCCTGGCTGCTGGAGGTGATGCGGTCGATGCCTTCCAGCGAGGATACGGCATCTTCGATCTTGCGCGTGACCACGCTTTCGATCTCGTCGGCGGAAGCGCCGCGATAGGTGGTGATGACCGTCACGACGTTCGCATCGAACTTCGGGAGCAGGTTGTAGTTCAGCGCCTTGTAGCTCACGATGCCGAACAGGATCAGCGCGCTGAATATTACGGTAATGAGCAGGGGCCGGTTAATGGCCAGCTCAGCTAATTTTCTCATGACTTTGTTCGTAGTGGTGCGGCTCGCGCTGCCCCGGATTACTTCACTATGTTTACCACGCTGCCGTTTGCCAGGTTGATCTGTCCGTTTATCACGACGAGCTCGCCGGGCTGCAGGCCGGAAAGCACTTCGATATTGTTCCCCAGGTCACGGCCGATCGTGATGTCGCGGCGCAGGGCCTTGCCGTTCTGCACTACGTAGACGAAGGGGTTCTGCAGGCTTTCGGCCAGCGCGCTGCGCCGGATCTGGATGCCTTCGGCTGACGAGTTCTGTATGAAGTCGACATTCACGAAGGTGCCGGCCTTCAGCGGGGTCGCCGCGGGGTTGGCCAGCCGTACCTGGACCTGGTAGTTGTGCGCGGCATCGGCCTGCTGGCTGATGAAGATGATGGTACCGTTAAAGCTCTGACCCGGGTAGAGATCGGTTTTGACTTTGATCGGCTGTCCGTTCCTCAGTTTGTAAGCGTCAGCTTCGCCTACCAGCACATTGGCTTTAAGCGTCGAGATGTCCACGACCTTGGCCAGCACGGTACCTGGATTCACGAATTCCCCGGTCTCTACATTCTTGGCGACGATCTGCCCGCTGATCGGGGCCTTGATGAGGTTGTCCGACATCTGCTTGCGGATCTGGGCGATCTGGTTATTCGCATTGTCCAGGTTGTAGCGGATATCGTTCACGTTCACCTCGGTGGTCGCTTCGCCTTGCAGCAGCACCTGGTAACGCTTCAGATCGGAAGAGAGCTTCTGCTGCTGCAGCTGCGCCGCCTCGAGCCGCAGCTGCAGGCCGCGGTTGTCAATGACCGCGACGGTGCCGCCCTGGCGGACCATGCTGCCGAGATTGAAGTTCACCGATTGCAGCGTACCAGCTGTGGTTGCGGCGATATCGGATTCCTGCCAGGGAACCAGGGTGCCGGTCTTGATCAGTTGCTCCGTGATGATGCCCCGCTCGACGGTGTCGACGTTCACCGGGATGGACGCCGCGTTCTGGACCACCGGTTTCTTCTTTTCATCCAGCTTCTTCTTGTTGCTGGCCAGTCGCCAGGCGATGAGCCCGGCGAGTATGACGACGATCAGTATGATCCAGCCTCTTTTTCTCATGGTATTTCGGTTTCGTGCAGTGTGTTGAAATGTGATTCAGGTTATAGCGACTTATAGTAGTCTTCAAGAGTAGTGTTGGCACGGGCTACGTCCAGCCGGGCGAGATAATAGTCGACCAGCGATTGGATATAATTGTTCTGCGCGTCGTTGTAGGAGCTTTCCGCGTTCAGCATATCGCTCAGCGTGCCTACGCCCTGGCGGTATTGCAGGGACGTGTTCTCGTAGACCTCCGCGGCCAGCTCGACGTTGTCGCGGTTAACGCCGAGCGTGGTTTTGGCCCGGTTCACGCGGCTGCCGGCATTGAGGAACTGCAGGTTCTGCGCGGCCTGGTTGATGGTTTGGTTCAGCCGGG
>JASLDA010000376.1 GCA_030151745.1 Chitinophagaceae bacterium
GAACTGCGCCTCCTCTTCGTTGTTCATCCCGTCATAGCCGACGTCCTGGGTGGCACGGGCCGCGGGATCGTTGTCGAAGGCCCGGGTGATCTGCTGCTGGAACTGCGGCACATAGCCCCAGGTCGTCCGTTCGAGCTTGCTCAGATCCTTGGGGTACGGGATCCCGTTCTCGAAGGTCTTGCGCGAATCCTTCAGGACGTCCTCCGAGACATTGCCGAGATTCACGTAGAGCGAGCCGCCCGTGGCGTTCGGCTTATTGATGAACGGATCCAGGAGCCAGAACTCGATGTACTCGACGTTGGAAGCTTCGAAATCGCTGTATTCCAGGGGACGGGTGATCCCGCCCCAGCGGCGTTGCGGATTGCTCAGCGAGCCATCCGGGTTCGTGCCGTTCACATCGAAATTGTAAGGACCGCGCTGCGTGGGGATGAACGTCAGGTCGAAGGTCGAGAGGGCGCCCTGGATCGTCTGCTTGGATTTGGCGGGGAATACGTCCTGCTGCTGTACCAGGCGGATATAGTGCTGGTTGGGATCGTTCTTCACGTAGCCCGGCACCCCGCCGACCGGGTCGACGAGGGTCGGCTCGATCAGGTACCAGGCCAGGCGGGCGCGGTTGAAGCCATAGCTCAGCTTATCCTTGTCCAGCGCTTCCGGGAACAGGATATTGCCGAAGCGGTCTTTGGCGCCGGCCGGCGTGGAGGCCAGGCTCCACGCCGCTGCCGGGTACTTGAGGTCGTACGCACTGCGGGTACCTTCAAAGTCGTCGATATAGACGGCCCCCT
This sequence comes from Chitinophagaceae bacterium, assembly GCA_030151745.1. Taxonomy (GTDB): domain Bacteria; phylum Bacteroidota; class Bacteroidia; order Chitinophagales; family Chitinophagaceae; genus UBA1952. Next base: position 783 of record JASLDA010000376.1, read on the forward strand.
CGGGGTCCAGCGAATTGATCTGCTTGGGGTGTCCGGGGCGAAGGGTGGCGACCTCCGCGCTGGCGTTGACAAACGATGGGGCGGTGGTGCTGAAAACCGGCAGCTTGTCCAGCAGGCGGGTCAGTCCCGGCAGCTCGCTCTGGTAAGCGACGTCGGTCCCCAGCACGGTATTCTGGATCGGGTCCTCGCCGAACGAGGTCTTCTGCGTGAACGGCCGCTCGGTAAGCCGCATCGCCGTCGCGCCGATCGTCAGCTTGTTGTTCGCATAATAATCCAGGTGCAGCCCCATGAAGTTCTGCTGCTGGAAGCCGAAGGTGGCGTTGTCTTCGTAGGCCACATTGATGGGAATTCCCGAGGTCAGGATCCCGCTGTTGATGATCTTCAGCCGTCCCAGGCCGTAGTCGATCTGGTAGTCGGTATTTTCGGTGAGCCGCTGTCCGCCGGCGGTTACGGTCACCGAGCCGGGCGGGATGTTGAAGCCGCCCAGGAAGATCTCGGACGAGGACGAGCTCCGGTAGGAGCCGCGCATGATGAAGCGGTTCTTCTGCTGGAACTGCCGCGCGACCGTCTTGGTGGAATCGTACAGGACCTGGTAGAGATACTTGGTCTCGTCCTGCTTATTGCCGCCGAGGGCGGGCCTCAGGTCGCTGCCGAAGGGCTCCAGCACCGGGAAAATGATCCGGCCCTGCTGGGGGATGATGGTGATGCCTTCTATATAGTCGAATACACCGTCCGGCTGAGGATCGTTCTGGAAGTTCAGGCGGTCCAGGTTCAGCAGGGAGATCAGAGGCGTGCCGGCCGCAGCTCCGGTCGGGAGATAACGTTTTTCGCCGCCGCCCGGATCCTGGTAAAGCACGTTCAGCCGGAAATCCTCCTTGCTGACGCCGATGCCCCCGAGCAGGTAGACGTTCTTCATCATCAGCTTCCAGATCGGATAGGGTGCATTCGAGTTCTGGGTCTTCAGCATCTTCAGGACCAGCACCTTCGGATTGGTCGTATCCGGGGGCAGGTCTTCCGCGAATTCACCGACCTGGTACACCTTGCCGTTATACGTATAACGATAAGCCACCCCCAGGACATCGTTGGGGTTCACCTGCGTATTCAGGGAGAGGTAGCCCAGCTGCGGGTTGAATGTAAACTCGGAGGCGTTCAGCTTGCGGGCCGTAGTACGCGAAAAGTCGATACCGTTTCCGCTGCTCTGCCCGGCGCCGCCGCCCGCCGAAGGGGCGAAAAGGCCCTCTGCCACGGCAGTCGCCCGATCTGCGCGGCGGAACTCGGGGTTCTGCTGCAGCTGATCGTACAGGCTGTTCGACCGGTTATCGGGCTGGGCCTGCTTCCCGGCGACGACTAGATAGGAGCGGTAAGGGTCGGTTTCCCCCAGGTCCTGGAAGCACAGCACGTCCCGTACGCCGTCAATGGCCCCGGTCTGATTGGTCACCCAGACTTCGATCTTATTGATCGTTGCCTGCGAGTTGATGACCGGGAAATTCTTCAGCGCATTGTTATAGTTATTGCGGAAAAACTGCGCGAGGAAGTAGTGCTTGTTTTCTTCGTAATCGTCTGCCTTGATCCCGAAGGTCTGGGTCTGGGCGCCGCCCTGGATGGTGATGCTCTGGCGCTTGCTTTTCTGCTGGGACAGCGCCGCCGTCACCCAGAGCTTGCCGAACTGCAGCTGGGTTTTCAGGCCGAAGAGCGACTGCACGCCCTGGATGAGGGAGCTCCGCAGCGGGAAGCTCACGTTACCGGCCTCGATCTTCTTGATGATCTCGTCCTCCTTGCCGGTATACTCCAGCTTCTGGACGTTCTGGTAGTCGAAGGTCGCCTTGGTATTGTTCGAGATGTTCAGCTTCAGCTTATCCCCGACCTGGGCCAGCAGATTGACGTTCATCTGCATGTCGAAATCGAAGATGCCGTACTTCTGGGCGCGCTGGACCAGGGTCGGGTTCTGGATATTCTGCCAGTTGCCGCCTACGGTCACGTCGACATTGCCCTGAGGCCGCACGGAGATACCCTGCCCGCCGAAGATCCGGTCGAAGATGCCTTCCTTGTACATCACCGGCAGGTCCGGCTTCTTGTTAAAAAGGGTCAGGGCGTCCAGGCGGCGCTTCCAGTAGTTCTGCTCTTCCTGCTGCGCGGAATATTTCTGGTATTCGTCGAAGCTGAGAAAGGACGGGTTGCGGACGAACTGGTCCCCCACCTTTTCACTGAGGTAATAGCGATTGTCCGTAGGATCGTAGTCTATGGATCGCGTGACGTTCGGCGGGTCTGCCAGGTCCAGGCCGGTATTCCGGGGATCGGTGCCGGGCTCGTTCCGGTGATCGGAGATCGGGAACCGCAGGGTATCTGCGCTGCGCTTGGCCGGGCTGTCAACGGGGTCGGGCTCGTCGTACTCGAACGGATGGCGGAAGCCCCGCGCGCCCACGTGCGCGAGCAAAGCCGCGCAGGACACGAATGCCAGCACTTTCCATCCAAAGTTGCGCGTTCCCTTCAATTTAGTAATGAGTAAGTCGTAAAGCTAAAAGACGTGATGAACAGCGGCGCGGCAGGCCCTATAGAGCCTGCAGTGCCGCCTTGATCAATTCCTCCACACTGGTGTCTTCGTCTTTACCGGCTTTTTTCAGTGCCTCGAGCGCGGCCGGCCGGCTAATACCCAGGTTCATCAGGGCAATTAACGCGTCATCGGCCTTAGTATTGTGTACCGGCAGCTGCCCGGGGGTTATTCCCGCGTTATCCGGGCTCAGCTTGCCTTTGAGCTCCAGGACGATCCGTTGGGCCGTCTTGGCGCCGATGCCTTTTACGCGGGTCAGCGTCTTGGCGTCGTCCGTGGCCACGGCCCGTTCCAGCTCGCCCGGGGTCATCGAGGAAAGGATGATGCGGGCGGTCGCGGCCCCTACCCCGGAGATGCCCAGCAGGGCGCGGAAGGTGCTGCGCTCGCTTTCCTCGGCAAAGCCGTAGAGCACCCAGGCGTCCTCCCGGATCTGCAGGTGGATATGCAGGCGGCAGCGGTCCAGGTGCTGGATCTTGGCATACGTCTGCAGGGTAATGTTTACTTCATACCCCAGTCCGGCTATGTCCAGATGCAGCAGGGAGGCTGACTTATAGGATAACGCTCCTTCCAGGTAAGCGAACATGTGGTTTCAGGTCGGGCTAAGGGCTCCGGGAGCGAGTATCCTCAGAGCGCGTTCATGGTCAGGCGGAAATTCGCCGGATCGGTGGATTGCAGGTTTACCTGGTAAGTAGAATCCGAAGTAGGGCTCGGTACATCTACCATCCCGGCATAAAATACGCCCTGGTTGATGCCCATTACTGCAATATGCATAGGCGCATTCGGAATATTCATCGCATAAATGCGGCCGTTCGAGGCCGAGGGGATCGGATAAACGGCCCGCGCGTTGTCGTACAGGGCCACCGACAGGGAGCTTTCCAGCGGCACGGGACTGTTGATGCGCACGCTGAAATTGATCTTGCCGTTGCTTCCGAAATACGAGCCGGCGGCGACGTAGCCCAGGGTGTCGGCAATCAGGTTGACGCTGTCGGAGACGATGGATGGGCGCAGCTTGCCGTCGAGCCCGAGAGGCAGCCAGTTGACGATGCTGGTGGCGCTGACCAGAGTCCGGCCCGTCCAGCCCTGCATGCCGGCGCCCGGCGCAATGCCGCGCTGGGGAAACTGGAAGACGATCTCCGTATCCTTGTTCACGCGCAGGGCCTGGCCGTTCTGGGTGGCCGACAGGTATGCCTGCCCGACCGCAGCGAGGGGTTCCCCGTACGAAAGCGGAAGGATGTGCCCGTAGACCATGTCTCCCTTTAAGTTCCAGTCCTGGAAGCTGATATTCACGCTGCCGGTGACCCGCCCGCCCGTCAGGGTCTCGAAAGCGTTCGGCGGGATCATGATCCGGGTTCCGCCCACACCATAGAGCGTATCGCCGGATGCGACGATCAGGCCGATATTCCGCATTTTCGGAGCGCCGCTGGCCAGGGCTTCTTCCAGCGAGCGGTAGCCGTTGCCGGGCGTGACGGAGGTTTTCCCGCCGTCGTCTTTTTTGCAGGAGAACAGGGAAAGTGCCAGCGCGGGCAGCAACAGGAGCAAGTACGGTTTCATAATCTGGTTTCCTTCGGCATCAGCCGTATTGAAAAGACGCAGTAACTGGAGAAAAAGTTAGGTTTCCGGGCGCCTGGAGGCGATCGACTACGCGGAGCCGGGGGTCCGGGCCTTCAATGAAAAAACCGCCAGCAGGAAGCTGGCAGTCTTCAGATCTGGCTCAGGGGCGGATCAGGGCTGATACCACCAAGGCGTTTTCTTGTTTTTGATGCGGTAATAGAATGAGATCGAAATAGTAGAGTAGCCGTCGGGTACGCTGCTGTTGCCGCGGAGCTCCTTGGGGCCGTGCGAGCTCTCCATATTGAGCTGCCAGCTCTTGTCGTACATATCGCGGGCCATGGCGGCGCGCTCGGGGTTGCCCTGGTGCTCGTAGTCCAGCACCCGGGGGTCGACGTAGTAGCCGCTTACGTTATCGAGATAATCCGTGAATGTATAGCGGTACATGTACTCGATGCCGATGCAAAGCTGGTCGGCGATATCCCAGCGGAAGCCTAAGCCGAGGCAGGCCTGGGGCACCCAGAGGGAATATGCCGCCGGGCGGGTGAACTGCCAGAGATTGGCCAGGGAGTCGGGGATCGTGATCCCGTTGCCTTCCAGGTTCAGGTCGTGCAGGTCCACCTCGCGGCTCTGCCCGTTCGGGCGGCCGTCGGTGCCCCGGGGCGTATAGGTGCCCTTCGGCCGGAAGTGGATGCCGCCGCCGCCCACCAGCAGGTAAGGCTGCATGCGCTTCTTGGCTCCCGGGCGCTCGAGATTGCCGATACGGCGGGGATTGATCTCGAACAGGATATTGCCTTCCCAGATATTGCTCTTCACGTCCAGGTTGCGGAGGTAGCGCTGATAGGCATCGGCCTCTACCGTCGCAGCGTTCTTGGCCTTGTCGGTATTGAAATTATCGTTCGCATATACCGAACCGTAGTTGACCCCCATGCGGAGCACAAAACCCGGGTGGAGAGCATAGCGGGCGAAAATGCCTCCCATGAAATGGGGCTTGCTCCAGTAATAGCTGTTGACGTAGTGATCGATCGGGGACTTGGTTCCGACATCGCCCCAGAGATCGCTCAACCCGAAGTTAAATCCCAGGCTCCATCCCGGCCGCTCTGCGAATTCAGGCGCACGGTATCGCGTCCACTTTTGCTGCGCGGCTGCCGGCAGGGCGGTGGCGCCCAGACATACGGTTGCAATAAGAGTACGGAGAAGAGGTATCCGCATTAGCGAAACAATTTTAAGCGTACAAGATAATGCTTTTTCGCATCCGGCAAAATCTGGTTAAAGTTTTTTGCCCCCGGCTGCGATGCCCCTCCTTACTTCCCCTGGAAAGCGGCCTTGCGTTTTTCCAGGAATGCGCTCGTGCCCTCGCGCATATCCTCGGTGCTGAAACACTCTCCGAAGCGGACGATCTCATTCTCAAAGCCTTGCGGAACTCCCTTCGCCGCATCGTTCACGCAGGCGATGACCTTGGAAATAGCCACCGGCGCCTTGGTACCGATCTTGCCCAGGATCTTGCGGGTGCTCTCGATCAGCTCGGCACCGGGGAAAACATGGTTCACCAGGCCCAGGCTCTTTGCCTCCTCTGCACCGATCATATCCGCCGTCATCATCAGCTCCATGGCCTTGCCCTTCCCGATCAGCTGCGTCAGGCGCTGCGTACCGCCGTACCCGGGGATCAGGCCGAGGTTCACTTCCGGCTGGCCGAACTTGGCAGCTTCGGAGGCGGTGCGGAAATGGCAGCTCATGGCCAGCTCGCAGCCACCGCCCAGCGCGAAGCCGTTTACCGCGGCCACGACAGGCTTGGGACAGTTTTCGATCCGGTCGAAAACCTCCTGCTGACCCTTGCGGGCCAGGGCCGCGCCGCCCTCGGCGTCCAGGCTGACGAACTCGGAAATATCGGCGCCGGCCACGAAGGCCTTTTCCCCGGAGCCGGTGATCATCGCGCTGCGGATCCCGGCATTGTCGTAGACCTCGCCGATCGCGGCTCCCAGCTCCGCGATGACGTCCTTATTGAGCGCATTGAGCTTGTCGGGACGGTTGATGGTGATCGTGAAAATTCCGTCGCTGAGTTCGGTGGTGATTGTAGTGTACATGGGATGATGCTTGGATCGGAGGCCGCAATGATACACAGGCCCGGCCGTTCCGGATATTAATAAAAGTGGTGAATCAATGGCGGTGCGCGGCGACCCAGTCCCGGATATAGGTCGCGATCTCGGAAGTCGGCGCCCCGGGCGCGAACAGCCTGCCGACCCCCAGCTCCGTCAGGGCCTGCATATCGTCCTCGGGAATGATGCCGCCGCCGGTAAGCAGGACATCGCTCAGGCCCTTGTCCCGCATCAGCTGCAGGACCTTGGGAAAAACGGTATTGTGCGCCCCGCTCAGGATGCTGATGCCGATGGCGTCCACATCTTCCTGAAGCGCCGCCGTGACGACCATTTCAGGGGTCTGCCGCAGACCGGTGTAAATGACTTCCATACCGGCATCGCGCAGGGCGGAAGCGATAACCTTGGCGCCGCGGTCGTGGCCATCCAGCCCGACCTTGGCTACCAGCACGCGGACGGGCCGCTGCATCGTTTCTGACATTAGAACTTGAACAAGAGGTACGGCGACAAATGTAGGGTGTTGAAAAGGTAAAAAGCGCAAGCGGGGCCGCGATCACCGCTTCAGGATCTTCGAGCCGAGCGTCATCCCACCGGCGAGCGTAGCCTTCGCGTAATAGAATCCCGGGGCCCAGCCCGAAACCGCTATGCCGGCCGCCA
>JASLDA010000384.1 GCA_030151745.1 Chitinophagaceae bacterium
CTCGGCGTCTGCAACGGCTTCCAGATTCTCTGCGAAAGCGGCCTGCTGCCGGGCGTGCTCCTGCAGAACGATCATCAGAAGTTCGTCTGCAAGAACGTCTATCTGAAAAGCGAAACGACGAATAACATCATCGGCGACAACGTCGGCGCGAAGATCCTTAAGGTTCCCGTCGCGCATGGGGAAGGCCGCTATCATGCGGATGCGGCCACGATGCAGCAGCTTCGCGAAAACCAGCAGATCGTCTTCCGCTACTGCAACGAAGCGGGCGAGGTGCATCTGGATTCGAATCCGAACGGCGCTACGGAAAATATCGCGGGAATCTGCAACGCGGAGCGGAATGTCTACGGCATGATGCCCCACCCGGAGCGCGCTACCGCCCAGGTGCTCGGCAATATCGATGGCCGGGCCATCCTGGAAGCCTTCACTCGTATGAACTAACCTGGAATATTATGCGGCTTTTTTTGCTCAGCATGCTGGCGCTGCTCCTGGCCGGAACGGCCGGCGCCCAGGATTCGGCCGATCCCTCGACCTGGGAGATCACTGCGACGGCGTCCGGAAACGGGCTCTACGCGCTGAATTTCCACGTACGCCTGAAGCCGGGCTGGCATATATGGTCCCTGCACCCGGGCGTGGACAGCAGCCTGATCCCCCCGGCCTTCGACATCGACGAAGCTACGGCCACCCCCGTGGGGCCGGCATCCGAGCAAGGATTCTCGACGGATATGCAGCTGCCGGGCGTCGAGGGCTATGCCCGCTTTTACAATAACGAGGCGCTGTTCATTCGACAGGTGAAAGCCGCTCCTGCAAAGACTGTTAAAGGTTCATACACCTACCAACTCTGCAATGACCAGATGTGTCTGCCTCCTAAAACCGTCCCGTTCTCGGTGAAAATGCCCTGATCCGGCGGACGGCTCCAATGACCATGCACACTTTAATCAAAGCCGTACTGGCGATCTGCGCTTTTATCGTTCCCGGCATCGCCGCCGCGCAGCTGACTGCCGATCCGGTAAGCTGGACCGCAGCGGCCGGCAAGCATAGCGGCAAAACATACGAGATCCGGATCAGCTCGTCGCTCAAGCCGGGCTGGCATATCTACGCGCTCGATCCCGGAGGCGACGGGACGCTGATCCCGACCAGCTTTACGTTCAAGCCCGCTCCGGGAGGGGCGAAGCCCGGCCCCGTCAAAGCGCTCGGCAAGGCGAAAGCAATGAACTTCACCGGCGTGGACGGGACCGCATACGTATATGAAGGCCAGACCGATTTTATCACTGCCGTGTCCGGCACGCCGGGGCAGACACTGAGCCTCACCGTCGGCTATCAGAGCTGCAACGACCAGATGTGCCTGCCGCCGAAGAAGAAAGTCCTAACCATCAAGCTCCCTTAATCGTCATACATGATCCGAACTTTCCGGCTGTTCTTCCTGCTGGCCGTCGCCGGCATCTTTTGCCTGCAGACAGGGCGCACACAGATCGTCGCCGACCCAACGACCTGGACCTACGAGGCAAAGAAGACCGGCGAGCATAAGTATCAGCTGATCTTCCACCTGAAGCTCAAGCCGGACTGGCATATCTGGAGCATGGATCCCGGCGGGGACGGGCTGCTCGAGCCGCCGTCCTTCAACTTCAACAAAGTGCCTGGCCTGAAGCTCGTCGGAAAGGTCCGGGAGAAAGGCAAGCTCATTAAAAAGGAATATGCCGGCACGGACGGCGTCACCAACTCCTACGAAGGGCAGGTAGACTTCATACAGGATGCGGAGATTACGAACCTGGCCAAAGTAACGGGCAAGCACCGCTACCAGGTCTGCGATCATTCGCAGTGCCTGCCTGGCAAGACCCGCGGCTTCAGCTTCGAAACCCCGGACGAGGCTCCCGCAGCGGCGGATACCCTCGCCTCAGCGACGCCCGCGGCAGCCGATACGAGTACCTTGGCGCAGGCGCCGGCCGGCAATAACGGCCCCGCCGACACCGCCGTCTCACCCGCTGCCAAAGCGGGGGGCGATAACGGCGCGGCCCCGGGCGGCGATACGGGCGAGCCACCGACCAATATCTGGCTGCTGTTCGCACTTTGCTTCGTGGGCGGCCTGCTGGCTATTACCACGCCCTGCGTGTACAGCATGGTTCCCATCACCGTTTCGTTCTTTACGAAGCGCAGCAAGGACCGCTCTGAGGCGATACGCAACGCGTTCTATTATTCGCTTTCCATCATCATCATCTTCACGGTGCTGGGCGTGCTGATCTCGGCCGTCTTCGGCCCGCAGGCGCTGTACAAGCTCTCGTCCAACTGGATCGCGAACCTCTTCTTCTTTGCCATCTTCGTCATCTTCGGCATTTCGTTCCTGGGAGCATTTGAAATCACGCTGCCGTCCAGCTGGACCAGCAGGACCGACTCCCGCGCAAATACGTCCTCGTTCAAGGGTATCTTCTTCATGGCGATGACCCTGGTGATCGTGAGCTTCTCCTGCACCAGCGGTATCATCGGTCCGCTGCTGGTGGCGGCCAGCAAGGGCGGGATCGTCGGGCCCGCGGTAGGCATGTTCGGCTTCTCGCTGGGACTCGCGCTGCCGTTCACCTTCTTCGCATTCTCGCCCGGGCTCATCAGCAAGATGGCGAACGCCGGGGGCTGGCTGAACCAGGTCAAGGTCACGCTCGGTTTCGTGGAGCTGGCGCTGGCGCTGAAGTTCTTCTCCAATGCGGACCTCGTGCGCGGCTGGCGCATTCTCGATCGCGAGATCTTCATCGCTATCTGGATCGTGATAGCGATCCTGCTCGGCTTGTACCTCCTCGGCAGGCTGAAGCTCTCCAAGGACGATGTGAACCCCAAGAACATGTTCGGGCAGGAATACGTCTCGCTGTTCAAGCTGGGACTGGCCTTTGCTTCGTTCCTGTTTGCCGTGTACCTCTTCCCCGGCCTGTTCGGCGCTCCGCTGAAGGGCCTGGGCCAGTTCCTGCCGCCGATGTCGACCCAGGATTTCGTGCTGAGCTCCGGGGGCCATGCTGCGCCGGCGCACGGCAGCGCGGCTTCAGACGGCTATAAGATCAAGCCTTTGAAGTACACGGAAGCCATGAAATCCAAGGAGACCGACGTCGTCGTAACCCATGGATTGGAAGTGTTCTACGATTACGACGAGGCCCTGGCCGCATCGAAGGAGCGTAAGAAGCCAGTGATGCTGGACTTTACCGGCATTACCTGTGTGAACTGCCGCCTGATGGAAACCAATGTCTGGACCTCGCCGGAAGTCATGAAGCGGCTGAAGGAAGATTTTATCATCGCTTCCCTGTACTGCGATGCCAGCCAGGTGCCGCTGGATAAAAAGGACCAGTATGTATCGAAGGCCCTGGGATACGAGGTGACGAATCTCGGCGATCGCAGCCTGGACCTCCAGGTGTCCAAGTTCAACTCAAATTCGCAGCCGTTCTACTATTTCGTCGACGAGAACGAAACCAAGCTGGCGGCGAACGGATATGGAACAAACACCGATGTGGCCCGCTTTATAGCTCATCTGGATGCAGTCAAGGAACGCTATAAGCAACTGCATCCCTGAGTTTGAAATAGGCAATTGGCAATAGGCAATTGGCAATAGGCGTAAGAGGCACAAGGTCTGTTGAAGGCGCTAAAGCATATATAATCCAAGATTCCCGATCCACTTGCCTATTGCCCATTGCCCATTGCTCATTACAAGCTCTCTAGATGCTAAGGGTTGCATAAGCTAAGGCTCCCGCTCCTCTGCAAACTGCCTACTGCAAATTAAAGACCGCCTTTTAGGATAATACCTAACCTCCATGGTCAAGACAATCACAGTGGCCCTGGCGCCGCAGGATGCCGCGTCCGACGCGGTTTTCAGGGAATCTCTGGCCGCGGAGGCCGGTGTCGGCGCCGATCGGCTCAGGGGACATCGTATCCTGAAACGCAGCATCGACGCCCGCTCCCGCAGCAAAGGCGTGCAGATCGTCCAGCAGGTGGAAGTATGGATCGACGAGCCACCGGCGCCGGCGCCCGCCTTTGACCCGGGGCTGAAAGATATCGGCAGCGCGCCGGAAGTGCTGATCGTGGGCGCAGGTCCTGCCGGACTGTTCGCCGCCCTGAAGCTGATCTCGCTGGGGCTTAAGCCCGTCATCCTCGAACGGGGCAAGGATGTGCGCTCCCGTCGGCGCGACCTCGCCGCAATGAACAAGGAAGGGCTCGTCAATCCCGAAAGCAACTATTGCTTCGGCGAAGGCGGGGCCGGCACCTATTCGGACGGTAAGCTGTATACGCGCTCCACCAAGCGCGGCGATGTGCAGCGGCTGCTGAACCTCTTCGTACATTTCGGGGCGGATGAGCGCATACTCTATGAGGCACATCCGCATATCGGCACCAATAAGCTGCCGCAGATCATTACGGCGATGCGGGAGGCCGTCGAGACCTGCGGGGGGATCGTCCGTTTCAATACCCGGCTGCAGGGGCTGGAGATCCGCAACGGCGCGGTTTCCGGCCTTCATCTCGAGGGCGGGGAGCTCATTCCCGCCAAAGCCGTGATCCTTGCCACCGGCCACTCTGCAAGGGATATATTCACCATGCTCCATGAGCAGCAGATCCTGATCGAAGCCAAGCCCTTCGCTCTGGGCGTGCGCATCGAGCATCCGCAGGAGCTTATCGATTCCATCCAATACCATTGCGCCCTGCGTGGCGAATACCTTCCTCCGGCAGCATACAGCCTGGTAGCCCAGGAATACGGTCGCGGCGTGTTCTCCTTCTGCATGTGCCCCGGCGGGATCATCGCCCCGGCCGCTACGGCCCCCGGCGAGATCGTCGTGAATGGCTGGAGTCCTTCGAAACGGAACAATCCCTATGCCAATTCCGGAACGGTTGTGGCCGTCGGCGAGGACGATTTTGCGGCAGCCGGTTTTACGGGCCCGCTGGCCGCGATGCAGTACCAGGCGCGGGTGGAGGAAAAGGCGTTCGCAGCCGGGGGCGGCGGGCTTACCGCACCGGCGCAGCGCATGGTGGACTATACGAACGGCAGGCGCTCGGCGACACTTCCGGATTGCTCGTACTTGCCCGGGCTGAAGAGCGCCCAGATCAGCGGCGTGCTGCCCGGCGTGGTCGACAAAGCGCTGCGCAAGGCCGTGGTCGACTTCGGGCAGAAAATGCGCGGCTATTTTACGAACGACGCGGTGCTCGTCGCGACGGAATCACGGACATCCCCCCCCGTGCGTATTCCCCGGGACAAGGACACGCTGCAGCATCCGCAGGTCCCGGGATTGTTTCCCTGCGGAGAAGGCGCCGGCTATGCAGGAGGCATCATCAGCGCGGGCATCGACGGCGAGCGTTGTGCCGAAGCTGCGGCTAGGCTTGCTCTTTCGGATCGCCGGCCGGTATAGCAGCGATAATTGCAAGCACGGTCAACACGGTCAGTCGCCGGCTTTCGTGATCAGCCTCAGCACGCTCTGCCCGCCGGCCTGATCGCAGATGCGGAACTGTAATAATCCGTCCGGAATTTGGCTCAGGTCGATGGACTGGCTTGCCTGGATTTGCCGAGCCTGCAATTTCCGTCCTGAGATGTCGTAGATCTCCAGCAAATACCTGCCCGGCGGTACCCTGATATTGACCCGGCCGCGGGCCGGGTTGGGGTAGAGCACGGCATCGAAAGCCGCTTGCTGTGCAACCGCGCTGGAGACAGGTATCATGTTCAGGTCTCCGTCCGGGGAGAAGGGATCGGACCATTTCCTGTCTGTATAGATATTGGAGCCGGTCAGCGTTCTCAGGAACGCGATCAGGGCGTCTTTCTTCGCCTGATCCAGGTGCAGGTTTTGACCTGCCAGCTGCCGGTCAAGGTTGGTATTGGCCGGGTTCGGCACAATAAGATTGTAGTGATCGACGAGAGCTGCAAGGCTGGTGATGCTGCCGTCGTGCATCAGCGGCGTATTGAGATTGCCGTTGGGGTTTACGATATCGCGCAGCGAAGGCGCGCGGGTAACGCTAAGGTCGATGCTGTCCGGCTGTCCCGCTACAGAAACAGTGTTGTTATTGCCGATGCTGAGGGCGATATCGAAGACCGGCGCGCCGTGGCAGGAGAAGCAGCCGGCCCCGCCGCTGGTCGGCGGCTGGAGAAAGAGACTTTTACCCAGGTTCTCCTGGGGGCTGAAATTGGGAAAAGGAAGGAGATCGTTGCTTACCTGCGCCCTGCCGCTGTCATACTTTGCATCGAAAGACTGGATACTGCGCACGAACTGCGCCAGCGCCCGCTGGATGCGATCTTCCGTGATCAGCGAGTCTCCGAAGGCCAGCCGGAACAGGACCTGGTAATAAGGGATGGGCTGGAGCTTCCGGATGAGGGAGTCGATATCTGGGTCTCCGTCCATGCCGCTGA
>JASLDA010000407.1 GCA_030151745.1 Chitinophagaceae bacterium
CAGTTCACTTCGCGCGACCCTTTCCGCATCAAGGTGAGCGGCCGGCTCAAACATTTCATCAATGCCTTCGGCGAAGAGGTCATCGTCGACAATAGCGACGCCGCCATCGCCGCCGCCAGCGCAGATACCGGGGCCATCGTAAACGACTATACGGCCGCTCCTGTCTATATGACCGGTGAAAGCAACGGGGCCCACGAATGGATCATCGAGTTCGATCACCTGCCGGTTCCACTGGAAACCTTCGTGGAATCCATGGACAAGCACCTGCAGCGCATCAATTCCGACTACGAAGCCAAGCGTCATAAGGATATCGCCCTTCGCCCGCCGGTCGTGCACCGCATGCCCAAGGGCGGCTTCAACCGCTGGCTCAAAGCCAAGGGCAAGCTGGGCGGACAGCATAAAGTGCCCCGTCTGAGCAACGAGCGGCACTGGCTGGAGGAGATCCTGCCCTTTACGAGGATCTTAGATTGAAGATTGGCGCAGCCTGCAGAAGGCTGTCTATGCACCCAATCTGAAATCTGCAATCTTCAATCTAAAATCTTCAATCAATAGGTAATGACCTGCTCCTCGATCACTTCGGGCATCTTGCGGAACTCGTATTGCTGATTCCGGAGCTGGGCCGGGAAGCCCGCTTCGTTGATAGCCTGCTGGATGCCTTTGGCCGTAAAGCGGTGGGGGGCGCCGGCGGCGCTCACCACGTTCTCCTCGATCATGATAGAGCCGAAGTCGTTGGCGCCGGCATGGAGGCACATCTGGGCCACGCTCTTGCCTACCGTCAGCCAGGAGGCCGCGATGTTGTTTATGTTCGGCAGCATGATCCGGCTCAGGGCGATCATCCGGATATACTCCTCGGCGGTCGTCAGGTTCTTGGTTCCGCGGATGCGGCGCAGCAGCGTGTCTACATCCTGGAAGGTCCAGGGAATGAACGCTATAAAGCCCTTGGCGCCTTCCGGCTTCCTGGCCTGCACGTCGCGGATCTTCACCAGGTGCTCGAAGCGTTCCTCGATCGTCTCCACATGGCCGAACATCATCGTAGCGGTCGTCGTCAGGCCGATCTTATGAGCCTCGTGCATGATATCCAGCCATTCCTGGGCTCCGCATTTACCCTTCGAGATCAGGCGGCGGACCCGGTCGTTGAGGATCTCCGCACCGGGACCGGGCATGGAATCCATACCGGCTTCCTTCAGGCGGGTAAGCGCCTCGCGGTGCGAGATCTTGCTGATCTTGCAGATATGCGCGACTTCGGGAGGGCCGAGGGCATGGAGCTTCAGCTGCGGGTACAGCACCTTCAGCTCGCGGAACAGGTCGGTGTAATACTCGATGCCCAGCTCGGGGTTGTGGCCGCCCTGGAGCAGCAGCTGCTCGCCCCCGTAGCGGAAGGTCTCCTCGATCTTGCGCTTATAGGTCTCGATATCGGTGACATAGGCCTCCGCGTGACCTGGGACCCGGTAGAAGTTGCAGAACTTGCAATTGGCCACGCACACATTGGTGGTGTTCATATTGCGGTCGATGATCCAGGTGACCTTGCCGTGCGGCACCAGCACCTTCCGCAATTCATTTGCAACCTGCATCAGCTCCGCCAGCGGCGCGTTGTGATACAGGAACATGCCTTCTTCGATACTTAGAAACTCCCGCGCCAGCGCCCGTTCGTACAGCACCTTCAATTCCATTGGTCGTGTATTGTAAGGGCGAATTTACGATGAATAGAGCCGTTGGAGGCCTTGATTCCATGATGGCGCGATAAGGCTCAGGCGACGGCGGTTGCCGGCCACGGACTTCCGGCTCAGGCCTGCACCTTCCCTTCCACCACCGGGATGCCTTCCTGATCCTTCATCTTGCCCCAGCCGCCGAGGACGTTGCGGAGGTTGTGGAAACCCTGGCGCTTGAGCAGGGAACAGGCGATCACGGAACGGTAGCCGCCGGCGCAATGCACGTACAGGTTATGCTCGGAGTCGATGGCGGCGATGTTCAGGACGTCCGTCATATCGCTGAGCGGGAGGTTGGTCGCGCCCTGCACGTGGCCGGCCTCGAACTCGGCCGGCTTGCGCACGTCGATCACCTCGAGGCGGTTGTCGAAGGGGATATCCATAGCCAGCTCGTCGGCCTCGACGTCGATGATCAGGTCGCTCTGCTCGCCGGCCGCCACCCAGGCTTCGTAGCCGCCTTCCAGGTAGCCCTGTACCTTGTCGATGCCCACGCGCGCGAGGCGGGTGATGCTCTCGGCCTCCTTGCCCAGCTCCGTCACCAGCACCAGCTGGCGGTCGTACGGCAGCAGCGAACCGGCCCATTCCGCATAGCGGCCGTCGAGGCCGATGGAGATGGATTCCGGCACGAAGCCTTCGGTGAAAATCCCTGAGGGCCGGGTATCCAGGATATAGGCGCCTGCGGCGGCAGCGGCCTTGAATTCCGCCACGGACAAGGCTTTAAGGCCTTGCTGCATGATCTCGTCCATGCTGTCATAGCCCTCCTTGTTGATGCGGGCATTGATCGGGAAATAGGCCGGGGGCGTGTTCAGACCTTCGGTTACGGCGCTGACGAACTCTTCCCTGGTCTGATCGGCCAGCGCATAGTTCGTCGCTTTCTGCGTGCCGATGGTGCTGAAGGTTTCCTTGCCCAGCGCCTTGCCGCAGGCCGAGCCCGGGCCGTGCGCGGGATATACGATCACATTGTCCGGCAGGGTCTTGATCTTGGTCTGCAGCGAATCGTACATGAGGGAAGCCAGCTCATCCTTGCTCAGGTTGCCGCTGAACAGGTCCGGACGGCCGACGTCGCCGACGAAGAGCGTATCGCCGGTGAAGATGCAGTACGGCTCGTTCGCCTCGTCGTACAGCAGGTAGCAGGTGCTCTCCAGGGTATGACCGGGAGTATGCAGCGCCTGTATCCTGAGGCCGCCGACCTGGAAGAACTGCCCATCTTCTGCCTTCTCGATCTTAAAGCCGGCTTCGGTACCGGGGCCGTAAATGATCGGCGCGCCGGTAGCCTTGCTCAGCTCCAGGTGGCCGGAGACGAAGTCGGCATGGAAATGCGTCTCGAAGATGTATTTGATCGTCACGCCCTGCTCGTCCGCAAGCTTCAGGTAAGCATCGATATCGCGCAGGGGATCCACTACTGCAGCCTCGCCGTTGCTGGAAATGAAATATGCCGCTTCGGAGAGGCAGCTCGTATAGAGTTGTTCGACTTTCATGAGAACGCTTTAAGAAAGAAACCCGGCTGCGGGGAACAGCCGGGTGCAAAGTTACATGTGTCGCGCTGCACCCTGTCTTTCGGGCGATAGGGAAAAGGAATCGTTCTTTTCCCGGGGCTCAGAGCGCATATGCGGCATTAGTCGCGGCTCCTGCCGTTGGTGAACAGGAGGATGTAATAGAGTAACGTCGCTATAGAGGAAATCGCGGCGACCACATAGGTGCGGGCGGCCCAGCTGAGGGCGTCCGCCGCCTTATCGTGCTCCGCGCGGGTGGTGATGTTGGCGCCTTCCAGCCAGCGGAGCGCGCGGCGGCTGGCATCGTACTCCACCGGGAGCGTGATGATGGAAAACAGGGTGCTCATCGCGAACAGCACGATACCGACCAGCAGGATGGTGGGGTTCTGCCTGCCGAACATGAAGCCCAGGCCCGCAAGGATCACCCATTGCGAGAGCGTGGTGCTGATCTGCACGATAGGCACCAGGGCGCTGCGCATCTTCAGCGGGGCGTAGGCGGCAGCATGCTGCACCGCGTGGCCGCATTCGTGCGCAGCCACGGCAGCGGCCGAAATGCTGCGGCCGGCATAGACTTCGGGGGAAAGGTTCACGGTCTTGTCGCCGGGATTGTAGTGGTCGGAAAGGAAGCCGCCGACGCTTTGTACCTGCACGTCGTAGATGCCGTTGTCGCGGAGCATTTTTTCAGCCACCTCCTTACCGCTCATGCCATTGCTGAGAGGTATCTCGCCGTACTCCTGGAACTTCGCTTTCAGCCGGCCGCTCACGATCATCCCGATCAGGAACATGACGCCGGCAATCAGATAATAACCAAGCATTGGATGCATAAAAGTATAGTTGCGGACTGCTTTAATAGTCCGTCCTTTTTCGTTCAAATTACCTGCCAGTTGACAGCTTGTCAGGCGGCGTGAAGGTACGACAGCCTGTATTCCAGCGGATTTAGGGAAATGTTAGAGTAAGCGGTTTGCAGGGGAGCGGGAGCCTTAGCCTATATAGAATGGGCAGTTTGCGGAACGGGAGCTTTGGTTATATGGATGCAGGAATGCGGATCGGCCCTGACGCACATCAGGGCTCATCTGGCCCGCTTCTGCCGGGGCTGTTGCCGCCTTATCCGGGAGCCGGGAACCGCGCCATGCCCCGAAGCGAGCAGCTCAAATCCCGATGCGCGCTGTCACAAACACCCTTCTCGGCAGCAAATCCCCGCCGCCGGAGGTATGCGGACCTGTAGCCAGCGTCCCCGTCGGCGTCAGGCGCTTTACGTCGAAGACGTTCTTCACTCCCGCGGTCAGGTCTATATGTCCCTTGAAAAACCGGCGTGAGGCGGACAGGTCCATCATGCTATACGCGGGCAGCTTCACATCGTAGATCGCATTTCCGTCGGGCAGGGCACTGAGCTGGTAGGTACTGCCCGTATATTTATAAAACACGTTGAAGCTCATGCCGGCCGGCTTCAGCACATAGCGTGCGTTGGCCGTGGCCTCGAACGCATTGAAGGCCTCATAGCCTTTATCCGTTGCGAAGGTCCGGGTCAGTCCCGCGCCCAACAGGGCGTAGAGCTGCTTCCATTCGCCTTCGGCCTGCAGGGTGCCGATCGCATTGCGCTGCCGGGAGATATTGGAGTAGATCCGGTTGATGCTGTTCGGGTCGGGATCGGGATTCGCGAGACTGATCAGATCGTACACATCGTTATAGCTGAGGATCGCCGTCAATCCGCCGCGGAGCGCCCGCTCCGGCTTCAGCTGCCAGCTGGCCGAGGCCTCCGCATGATGCCCGTGCTCCGGTCTCAGGTCCGGGTTGCCGATCACGTTGTGGTTCTGATCGATAAACTGCAGATATTGCTCTTTCAGCGACGGGGCGCGGAAACCGTTGGCATACGAAGCCCGCAGCTGCATGCGCTCCACCGGCTTGTAAAGCATGTTCAGCGAGTAGATGGGCGGCGTAGCGAAAACGGTGTTGTAGCCGCCGCGAAGCCCGAGCTGCAGGGTAAGCTTCCGCTGCAGGAAATCCATGGCGGCGTTCCCGTAAAGCGCATAGTTGTCGGTTGCGTGACCGGCGCCGCCGAACTTGCCGCTGACGGCGCGCTGGAACAACAGGTCGTAACCGCCGTCATAGCGCAGCCGGCCCGCGCTACCCGCATAGTTGCTGCGCAGGGTGATATCCTCGAAGCGGCTGGTGTCCTGGCTCCCCGAAACGGTGGACGGCGACTCGTTCAGCGTCAGCAGATCCTTGATCCGCGACTCGCGGACGCGGTAATACAGCGCGTAGCCGTTCTCCAGCTTCCAGATTCCCTTCCCCGCCTTGCCGCCGAGGATCAGGCGGTTGTTGGAGCGGGTTGTGTAGTAATACTCGTCGGTGCTGCTGGCGGAATAAGGCCAGCCGACGACGGAGCCGCGATTGGTCAGCTTCTCCCGGATGAAATCGGAGGCGAACTGCAGCCGAAAGCCGGAATCCGAGACGTACTGGTAGCCGATATTTCCGAGCCATTGCTCCTTGGGCTTGAAGATCCGCGCCCGCTGGGGATAAGCCGTATCGAGATACCCGTAGCCGTCGAAATAGTTCCGCCCCCCGCCTGCCTGGATGCTGTGATGCGCGCCAAGCCTGAAATTGGCGGCCGCATCGGCATTGTAGCGGCCCAGGTCCTCATAGTTGAAGCCGGCGCTGGCCTCCGTCTTGCCCTTCGGCTTGTTCGTGATGATATTGATCACGCCGCCGAGCGCGTCGGAACCGTAGCGCACGCTCATAGGTCCCTGCACGATCTCGATACGCGCTACGTTGTTCAGGCTGAGCTGTCCCAGGTCGACGTTCCCGTTCTCGCGGCCATTCACGGGCAGCCCGTCGATGAGGATCTTCACCTTGTCTCCGCCGAGGCCCTGCATCGTGATATTGGCTCCCAGCGCGCGGTCGTTGCCGATATTGAGATTGAGCTGTGTGGTCAGCGCATCTGCCACCGTCACGGCGCCCTGGGCCTTCATCGCCTCCTTTGTGATGACCCGGTATTGCGATAAGGCATTCTGCATCTTTACCGGCGCGCTGACGCCGGTCACCACCGTCTCGTCCAAGGTCTGCCGCAGGCTGTCGGGCAGCGACGTCTGGGCAAGGGCGGGCATGGCTGCCGCGAGGCCGGGAATCAGCAGCAAGGATCGGGAAAGGCGCATCGGCGGCTAAAGCTATAAAGATCGCAGGCGGTAAGCTTGCTTTACCGCCTGCGATCCACTAAACCAAACGGAGCACAGGCTTCGGAAAGCCCGTGCTCCAGGATTTGAAACAGAATCAGGATCAGCTTAACGGGCCACGACGAGCTGTTGGCTCATCTTCCAGTCTGCGCCGGCAACGGTTACGACATAGGTACCTGCGGCCCAGTTTGCGGAATTCAGGGAGAAGCCGTTCATGCCCGCGCGGATATCGAGCGTGCCGTTGGCCACAACGCGGCCGGCCATGTCGGTAACAAGAAGGCGGGCATTCGGCGCAGCGGTCTTGGCATCGATCATCAGGGAAGCATTGGAACGAGCCGGGTTCGGAACCACCATGAAGGCGTTGAGGTTGGAAACCAGATTCTTTACGCCAACGCTTTCCTTACCGAGGTAACGCTTCTGGAATACGATCTTGCCGGTCGAAGAGCCGTCGAAACGGCTGAACCGGATCTGGTAGTATTCCTTGTACACTGCGGTCTTCACGAAATAATTGACGGTATCCGGAATGACATACTGGTGCGTTACGGGATCGTTCTTCTTCCAGTTGTTCCAGCCGATCTGGTCGGCACGCGTGGCGTAGCTATACGTAGCGTACTTGGAGGCATCCGGTTCCTGCTCGTTCACTTCAGCTACCTGGACCCCTTCGTTGACCAGCACGCCGGTCACGGTATAGGGGATGGCCGGGCCGCCCATGCTGACCATATCCTTGTATTGCGTGAACACGATATCCCAGTTTGTGCGGGAAGGTTCACGGTCGAGGATCGTATTGTTCACGATATCGTAATAGCCCATCAGGCGATCGGTGAACAAGGGCGTGCCCTTGCGGTAGAGCTTGACCTCGTGGCCGTCGCTGCCGTCGAGCTTCGCGATATTGAACGTATAGTGGATCGAATCTGCCGGGGTGGATACATATTCCTTAACCCAGAACTTGTAGGCATTGCCTTCCGTCTTCACCAGGAAGATGCTGTTACCGAGGAGGCTGTGCGTCGGCGCGCCCTGGTACAGGCCCCAGCCGAAGTCGAAAAGATCCAGGGTAGAGCGGTTCTGGTAGAAGGCTCCGGTGCCCCAGCTGCTATCGTTGTTGTACAGCGCCATGGATGCCGAAGTCTTGCCAACGGTATCCGCGGCGGTCAGGCCCGCATAGGCTGCGGGAGCGTCGGAGACAAGAGCCGTACGCTTGATCAGGTAAACTTCGACGCCCTTCTTGGCATGGTTGGCCCTTACCGTTGCATAGAAGTGCATTTCACCGAATACCCCGGCCTGGAACGCCAGGTGCCAGTCGGAGCCGCTCTGATATTTTATGGATCCCTGCTTCAGGTCATAAAATGCATCGTTTGCATAGCCGG
The DNA here is from genome assembly GCA_030151745.1 of Chitinophagaceae bacterium. Classification (GTDB taxonomy): domain Bacteria; phylum Bacteroidota; class Bacteroidia; order Chitinophagales; family Chitinophagaceae; genus UBA1952. The sequence continues at coordinate 7,734 of JASLDA010000407.1, forward strand.
CGCCGAGAGCGACGGAGTCAGACACCCAAGTCTGCGCAAATGCACCGGAAGCGGTAGCAAGCAGCGCAGCAGTAAGTATAGATTTCAATGCCATTTGGAATTGGTTGAACTTTTAACTGCACAAAAGTAAACCCCTGGTATGCGGATTCGCGTACCAGGGGCTTAAGTCTTACGAAGAAATGACTGATTATTCCTGATTTTGCAACCAGCCGCGCTCCAGCAGATACTCTGCGATCTGCACGGCATTGGTAGCGGCGCCCTTGCGGAGGTTATCCGCTACGATCCAGCAGTTCAACGTGTTAGGCTGTGAAAGGTCGCGCCGGATACGGCCTACGAAGACCTCGTCGCGGCCGGCGGCGTGGATCGGCATCGGATATTCGGCCCCGGACGGATTATCGGTAACCACAATACCTGGCATCTCGCTGAGGATCTGCCGAATTTCCGGAATCTCAAAATCCTGCTTCAGCTCTATATTGACGCTCTCGCTGTGCCCGCCCATCACCGGGACCCGCACACAGGTGGCGGAGACCTTTATGCTGTCGTCGCGCATGATCTTGTTCGTTTCCTGCATCATCTTCAGCTCTTCCTTGGTCGTATCGTTGTCGCCGAAAACGTCGATATGCGGGATCAGGTTCATATCGATCGGATGGGGATACACGTTGTACTCCCTGCTGCCGCCGCGCTCGTCCAGCAGCTGCTTCACGGCCTTCTGCCCCGTGCCGGTCACGCTCTGGTAGGTACTTACCACGACGCGCCTGATGCCGTAGCGTTGCTGCAGCGGGTGCAAAACCATGACCATCTGGATGGTGGAGCAGTTCGGGTTGGCAATGATGCGGTCTTCCCGGCTAAGCGCATCCCCGTTCACTTCCGGGACGATGAGCTTCTTGCCCGGGTCCATGCGCCAGGCCGAGCTATTGTCAATGACATAGCAGTCGGCTTCGGCAAAACGGGGAGCAAGCTCCTTGGAAGGCCCGCCCCCGGCGGAGAAGATAGCCAGCTGCGGTTTTCGGGCGATGGCCTCGTCGGCGGTCATCACGGCATATTCTTTACCTGCAAACGTGACTTTCAAGCCCTTCGAGCGCTCGGAAGCTACGGGGATCAGTTCGGTAAGGGGGAAGCCGCGCTCCTCCAGGAGCCGCAACATGGTGCTGCCTACAAGGCCTGTAGCACCGACGATGGCTACGCGCATGGTGAGAAAATTTTGGAGCGCAGAGCTAGGAA
>JASLDA010000409.1 GCA_030151745.1 Chitinophagaceae bacterium
CTTGGGCAGCATTACATCGAGAACACAAATATCGAAATTGTGCTTCATGTAGAGCTGCCCAAGCGCGACGGCATCTGGCTGGCTGGACAGATCCGGAAGAAGAATGAAACCGTTCCCATTCTGCTGCTGACCGCCAAGAACATGGACGAGGACAAAATCACGGGCTTCCAGACAGGCGCGGATGATTACATAACGAAGCCATTCAATATGCAAGAGCTTCTGCTGCGTATTGAAGTGTTCCTCAAGCGCACGAAGAAGAAGATGGACGATACGCCGAACGAATTCAGGATCGGCAATCTGACCTTCAACTATTCGGACCTGATCCTGTTCAACGATCAGACCCGGCAGCAGCTGACGCAGCGCGAGGCTGATCTGCTCCGCTACCTGGCGCTTAATCCGAACCGGGTGCTGAAGCGGGAGGAGATCCTCCTGAACGTCTGGGGCAAGGAAGATTACTTCCTGGGCCGCTCCATGGACGTATTCGTGACCAAGATCCGTAAACACCTTAAGGATCAGCCGGGAGTGGAACTGCAGACGATCCACGGGATCGGCTTTAAGTTCATGAACGAGGCTGCCTGAGCTGATACTGAGATCGGGTTTCCTGTGAGATATGCACATGGGATAATGTAATGGGCATACTGTGCTGCAGGCGACTTAATTTGCCGCCTAAACTGACAGATGTCTATAAGATCCCTATTGCATGCCGGACTCCTGCTGGCGTCCGGTATCGTATTCGCGTCCTGCGGCAATCGCCGGCTGTCCCGTAAATCCACATATATGGCCCGTACGTATGCGGCTATCAAGGAGCGGATCAACGAAGCTGATGTGACGTTGATTAATGATACGGTCAAGGTGCTTTTTCCCCGCAACGTGATGTTCGATTTTGACCAGGCTAAGGTCCGACCGGATTTTTTCCCGGTACTGAGCCGGTTCGCCGCCGTACTTGCGGAACATCACCGTACTGGTATCCTGATTCTCGGACATACGGATAATGTTGGTCAGGACCAGCACAACTTCGAGCTCAGCACTCGCCGTGCAGACAGCGCCCGCGCAGTCCTCCACGGTTTCGGCGTCAGCGCGAACAGGCTCAATTCCTGGGGACTCGGGACGCGCATGCCCGTTGCCAGCAACGAGACGTCTGAAGGACGCAGCCTCAACCGGCGGGTGGAATTCATCGTGCTTTACAACTACCGCAATACCTCGCCGGCCACGGACCAGCATTGAGCTGGTCTGCGGCCGGTGTTTTCATATAGGGAAACTAATCACCCAGACATAGTCAGGGGTGTCGGTCTGTCATTCTTCCTGTGTTAGACCCTACCCGAGCCGTTGCTCTATAAGGTAGTGATTCCGGTCGGCGGCGCTGCGCGCGATCAGCTCGCCGAGATATCCCGCCAGGAAGAACAGGGTTCCCATGATCACGGTAGTCAGCGACATATAAAAGGCCGGCTTGCTTGTGAGGCCATAGCTCGCGCCGATCCGCAGCCGTTCGATCGACATATAAACGGCCAGCGCGAAGCCCAGCAGGAAGGTGATCATCCCCAGGAGACCGAAGAAGTGCATCGGTTTCTTGCCGAAGCGGGAGATGAACTGGATGCTGAGCAGGTCCAGGAATCCGTTCACGAAGCGTTCCCAGCCGAACTTGCTTACTCCGTATTTGCGGGCGCGGTGCACCACCACCTTCTCCCCGATCTTGCGGAAACCGGCCCATTTGGCCAGGATGGGAATATAGCGGTGCATCTCCCCATATACCTCGATGCTCTTCACCACCTTGCGCTTGTAGGCTTTCAGGCCGCAGTTCATGTCGTGCAGCTTCAGCCCGCTCATGCGGCGGTTCACGGCATTGTAGAGCTTGGATGGGAGATTTTTTGTAAACGTATTGTCGTGGCGGACCTTTTTCCAGCCGCTGACCAGGTCGAAATCTTCACCCATGATCATGCGGTAGAGCTCGGGGATCTCGTCCGGCGAGTCCTGGAGGTCGGCATCCATGGTGATCACCACCGGCGCCAGCGTTGCCTTGAAGCCTTCGTTGAGGGCTGCGCTTTTACCGTAATTGCGCTGAAAGCGGATGCCGCGCACACCCGGGTAATCGTCGCGGATGCGTTCGATAACGTTCCAGCTGCTGTCCGTGCTGCCGTCATCCACCATGATCACCTCGTAGCGGTAATTATGCTCGGCACAGACCCGGTCGATCCATTCGACCAGCTCCGGCAGGCTTTCTTCCTCGTTAAAGAGCGGAACGACGATCGAAAGGTCAGGTTGCATATGAATTCCGGCTGCAAAATTACATGACCTGCTGCTTGGGAGCACGCTTCACGATCAGGGCTACGATGAATCCGAAGATGGAGGAAATGACCAGCGACTTTGCGAAGTTGTAGATCAGGAACTTGGGCTTCGTGCTGTCGGCCAGCGTCTGATCGATATCGGCGGAGGTCTTGTCCAGCTGCTCGGCCGGCACCTTCATGCGCTCCATGAACCCGAGCGTGGCGGTCTTGATCTTTTCTGAAACTTCGGGATCGATGAGCTTGGCATAGATCAGTCCCCAGATCGTGGTGATCACGGAGGAAATCAGGATGGCCATGAAGATGGCGGCAAAAGCGTCCTTAAGGGTGATATAGCCGCCCATGGCCTTCCGCTGCCGGGCTCCGGTGATGCCGTAAAGCACCAGCGTGACGATGAACGTGATGCCCGTAAACGCCAGAAATGCGACATAGGACGCCGGCAGGATGAACATATAGTTCAGGGCGCTGAGCAGCACGCCGGCCAGGCCGATCAGGACGCCCATTTTTACGGGAATGTCCCAGCGCTTGAAACCTTCCGGCAGGGATTGCTCGATGGGGAATACTTGTTCGCTCATATGTGTGGATTGCCTCAGGCGAATAAATTCAGTACAACACTGTCGAAGCGCCTTTCTCCGAACGGGTTGTTGTATGATAAAGATGGTGAATCTGCCGCAACATACCCGCTCCCGGTTTTGAACACCGTCAGCGGCATTTTCCGGCCCTTCCCGATCGGCTCCGACTCCAGTCCGAAGATCCGGCGCGGCGCGGCCGTCAGCGCGTCCACGACGCGTTCCAGGGAGACCTTGCCTGCTGTGGCTTCCAGCACCAGCGGCAGGCTCAGGTGCTGAATGGCCATGCCTTCGCCGGCATACTCGAACTCCCGGGCCTTCGCGTCCCAGTCCTGCGGACGGTGATGCGAGGCGATGCAGTCGACGGTGCCGTCCGCCAGCCCTTCGATCAGGGCCTGCCGGTCAGATTCCGTGCGGATCGGAGGTGTCACCTTGTATGCGCTGTCGTAGCTGCGCAGGATCTCGTCGTTCAGCAGCAGGTGGTACGGCGTCACGGAGCAGCTGATATCCAGCCCCTCCGCCTTTGCCCTGCGGATCAGGGCCACGCTCTCCGCGCTGCTGATGCCGGTCAGGTGCAGCCGCGACTTCGTATAGCGCAGCAGCTCGATATCCCGGTGTACCATCAGACTCTCGGCCAGGGCCGGCATACCTGGCATGCCCAGCTGCGTGGAGACGATGCCTTCGTGCATGAGTCCGCCTGCAGCCAGGGTGTTGTCGGCCGGCATTTGTATCACGATGCCGGCAAATGCCTTCACATACTCCAGGGCTTTCAGCATCAGCCCGCTGTTCTGCACCGGCTTCCAGCCGTCGGTGAAGGCCACGGCGCCCTGCGCCCGCATATCCATCATCTCCGCCAGCGATTTGCCTTCGATGCCCTGGCTCACTGCGCCCATGGGATGCAGTCGTACCCGGTGGCCGCGGCTCTGGTTCAGGGCATATTGCACCCCGCTCCGGTTGTCCGTAACGGGATTCGTGTTCGGGAGCAGCAGAACGTCCGAGAAGCCGCCCGCCGCCGCCGTGTCCAGGCCCGTGGCAATGGTCTCCTTTTGCTCGTAGCCCGGCTCGCGGTAGTCGGCGAACAGGTCTGCAAAGCCCGCGCTGAGGTAGATCTTCTCCCCTTCTTCCGCCCGGACAAGCGTTTCGAACCCGCTTTCGTCCAGGTCCAGCTTCGTCCCGGCTTCGAGGATGCTTCCTTCGGAGAGAACGAGGTCCAGCGTCTGGCCATGATACGGGGAATCGGGTTGAATCACGGTTGCCTGACGGATCAGCACGGCCATTGGAACGGAACGAAGTTTTACGCGGTTGCGGTGGAAGGAGCTGCCCGCCTGGCCATCAGCGCAAAGCTTTCGGCGGCGAGCAAAATGAGGGCTAAAATAGCACAAACTTTCCACAGGGGGGCTTGCCAGCCTGCGCCTGCTGCGGGCCGTACCGCTGAGCTGCCGGGTATCTGCCAGCTCGCCTTGGAGTCAGGCCATGCGGCGCGGAGCCTGGCCATATCCCAGAACTGCAGCTGCGAATAGGCGCGGGTGCCGTTGAGCGCGATGATCGCGCTGTCGCCCCCCGGTGCCTGCAGCCGGTAAAAGCCGGGATCCTGCACCACCGCGTCGACGAAGACCTCGGTTCCGCCGCCGGCGCTGCGCTGGGGGGGAATGGCGTCGAATCCCGGCCCCAGCAGGTGGATCATGTTCCGCTCGTTGCTGTTGCTCATCGGCAGGAAAGCCGTCTGCCCCGCCCCGGCGCTCAGTGCATAGATATCGCCGCCGCGGCTGTGGGCCGCCATCTGGTAGAGGAAGGGCACGAAGAAATACGAGGCCGCGAAATTCCCCGCTTCGATATCGGCGCTGTGGGCCGCCAGGTACAGGCGGCCGCGGCCGGAGCTGTAGCGCGCCAGCAGGGGATCGCCGTTGCGGAACCCGATGATGGTCTGCGCGTTGGCGGACAGCCCGGCGTCGAAGCTGTAGTGCCAGTTGGCTACCGGCAGCTGGACGTTGGACGGGATGCTCTCGAACAGGTCGCGGACGATCTCGGCCCCGCTCTGCAGCGTCGCCGCGGTCTGCATGCCCGTATCGAGCGAGACCGCCCGGATATCGCCGGCGTAGGCCAGGCTGGCGTTCAGCCCATCGAGGTCGCGGGTGCGGGCGGGGAACAGGCATACGCTGCGGCCGCTCTGCAGGGCGCTGCGAAGCTGGCTGCCTGCGGCAGGGGGCAGCCGGGTGATGCCGTTCAGGATGATCAGGTTGTACGGCGACCAGTCGGGGGGAGCGCTGCCGAGGGATTCGGTGCGGACGTTGAAGCCGTTGTAGGCCCGGAAGGCTGCCGGGATATATGGGCTCGGCGCGCTTTCGTTCAGCACCAGCACCGAAAGGCCGGGGGAGCTGCGGGCGGAGATGCGGAAGGTATCGTCGAAGCGCAGCGCAGCGTCGCTGATGCTGAGGCACAGCTGCTGCCAGCCCGGGGCGTCGATGGAAAAGGCAAGCGTATCGACGCTTTCGCCTGCTTCGTTGAATACCGGGGAGGCGGCGCTTTTTACCTGGCCGTTGATGGAAAGCTGCAGCACCGGCGGCTGCGCGGGTTTCCCGCCGGCCTGCCGTGTCCGCACCACGAGCGCGTTGGCCTGTCCGGCCTGGAGTACGGGGGCTGTAAGCGTTGCCGTATCGATGTAGAGATTGCTGCGGGTGGAAGGCTGTACGGCTACGGCGTGCAGCGTGATGTTCCGGATCGCGGCGGCCTCCGGCTTGGCGGTAAACTGGCCCTGCGGGAAATTGCTGTAGTAGTACAGGTCCGCGGCATGGCCCGGGTGGCTTTGCAGCAGCGACTGGACGCCGGAGAATACCTGCTCGGCGCTTTTCCCCGATGCGGCGATGCCGATGCCGTCCAGGGCCGCCTGCACCCGGGCGGCGGGCTGGGGCTCGTAGCTGTGGATGCGGTCGTTCGTGATCAGGATAAAGCCCTCGTCAGAAGGAGCGGCGGCGAGCTGCCGCCGGGCCGCGTCGATGGCCGTTTCCAGCCCGGACCGGGCGCCGCTTTTCAGGCTCATCGCCGGGTTATTGTCGATGTAGATGATCTGGAGGGCGCTGGGGCCTATGCCGGCCGCTCGCTGCCGCAGCAGCGGCTGGGCGAAGGCCAGCACCAGGGCGGCCAGGAACAGCATGCGAAGCGCCAGCAGCCATTTGTAGCGCAGTTCGCTGGAGCGCCGGGAGCGGAGCTGGATAGCCTTCAGGAAGCGGGTATGCGGAAAATATACGGTCTTGTACCGGCGCAGGTTGAACAGGTGGATCAGCAGCGGAACGGCCAGGCTGAGCCCGGCGAGCAGAAATAGCGGATAGAGAAATCCCACGCAGACGAAGTTAGGGGCGGGGCCGCTGCGGTGAGATGCCGCACAGTCGCCCGATTGTTAGAATTTCTTCAATTCGGAGGGTCTGGGCGCCGTCGGATCCGCAGGGGCGGAATCTGACAAATTACACACAATAAAACACAGGCCGGCAGCCGTTTCTACGGGAATCTGCCATTGTGCATTATCTGTGCATTCTAACGCAGGCTTAACCGCTTCCGGCACGCCTTTGGCTTATCTTTGGATTAAACTCGGTGGATATGTACGAAGATGATTTTTCAGATGACGAATTCGATGCGATGGATGAGCTGCTCCAACGGTATGAACAGGTGAAACGCGGGGAATCTGCCGGAATGATGGACGAGGAGGATTTTGAGCGGATAATTGAATACTATTTCGAGAACAGCAATGACGAGCAGGCCATGCTGGCCTGCGATATAGCACGGACTTACTACCCCTTCTCCAGCAGCATACT
>JASLDA010000435.1 GCA_030151745.1 Chitinophagaceae bacterium
GCAGAGAATCTGGAAGCCGTTGCAGACGCCGAGCACCTTGCCGCCGCGGTTTGCGAAATTGATCACCTGTTCCATCATCGGGCTGAACCGCGCCAGGGCTCCGCAGCGCAGGTAGTCTCCATAGGAAAAGCCCCCGGGCAGCACCAGGCAATCGTCCACGTCGAAGGCGCTCAGGTCACGGTCCTTATGCCACAGCATTACGACCTCCTGGCCGAGATCGTCGCGCAGGGCGTGTTCCATATCACGATCGCAGTTGGAGCCGGGGAAAACGATGATTCCGAATTTCATGAGCAGTAATTAGAGTCGCACTGTCAGTTGACAGCAAATAACGAGCAGGATTAAAAAATAGAATGCAAAAGTAGCGAAGCGGCTGCGCTTTTCCGTTGCCAGCGGCGGGGTGATGAGCAGGGCCAGCGAAGGTAAAACGCCGGTCCAGGCGGCAGCGAGCTTTGCGGGGGCGATGAGCCCTGCTGCAATGGCCGTGATCAGGGCGCAGATAATAGCTCCCCAGCCCCTGCGGGTGGACACCGGAAAACGCTGCAGATTGCCGACCAGCACGTAGATCCCGGCAATTAGCAGCAAGGCAAGCCCTCCGAGCAGCAGCCAGGGGTACCAATATCCGGGCATGAAATGTGGCAGCCCCAGGCCGGCCCTGGGCCAGTAGCGGGCCAGGTGCAGCTTATCGGTCAGAAAGAGCAATCCTGCGGCGAAGTAAAAGGGCGTCAGGTAGCCCAGGCCTGCAACCACCCATTCCCCGGGCCTGAACGGCCGCAGCAGAATCAGCGTCAGTATCAGAAACACGGCGTACACGATGTCCGGGAAACAAAGCGCGCCGGCCAGCCCCAGCAGGAAGCCGGCATTGAAAATACGCCGCCGCTCCTCTTCCCGGGAGCCGAAGCCCAGGATAGTGTCGAAGGCGCCGATGATCAGCCAGTTGGCCAGCATGGGCGCGGAAAACCCGCCCAGCGCCGGGTGCAGGCTGCTGAGCGCGATGAACGCCAGGGCCGCAATGTAGGTGGGCCGGGCGAACAGCCGGTGACGGATGCTGACGCCCCGCAGGTAAATAGCCTGCCCGAAGGTCATCAGCAGGCTCAGGATGGCAAAGGCCGTGGCACTGCCTCCCGTGACGTAGCGGGCTCCCTGGAGCACCCAGGCATAGATAACCTGCCCCTCTGCCGCCACAGGAGCCCCGGGGTGATGCAGCGCCTGCAGCTTGAGCAGGAGCGTCAGAATGAAAAGTATGATGACGGTATACGGGCTATTGGCCCGGAACAGCTGCAGCACGCGGCTAAAATACGACTTTGGCGAAGCATATCTGCCGTTTGCGCAGGCAGGGCACGATCAGCTCCCGTGCAGAGACCTGCTTCCCGGCGCGCGGCAGCCAGTCTGGATCGGCCGCTCCCCCGGCATCCAGGTGGTGCGTATCGATCTGCCCGTCGGCGTTGATCACGGCCAGCGTGATCCGGCTCCGGCGGCTGTCGAAATCGTTGTACAGGAAACCCAGCGCGCCCCCGGTATTGACAAACGTATAGGACGAAAATACGCCGGCATCCTCCTGGCTGTACTGTTCCTTCCGGATGATGCTGTTCCATTCCCGCTGGCCTGCCAGGTTATAGGAAAGGGCCAGGATATCGCCGTAGTGAAACTCGCGGATGTTCTGGGCGCCGACAAAGGGACTGTAATACGACGTATAGTAGCCGTACGGCCCCACGCCGCCTGCGCGGACGCTCATGAAATAGTCCTCGGCCAGGAGCACGAAGCCGCCGTCGTTGCGGATGATCAGCTGCCGGGTCTGGAAATCATTGAACGCGGAGCGGCTGCTGCGGCCGCCTACGGATGCCCGGAGCCGCTCATCGAGGGGAATCCGCCGAAGGCTGGGCGTCGACGCGGAATCGGCCGGGTTCGCGGGCGGGAGGCTCAGATTGCCGTCGCTGATATCGAAGCGGGCGAAGAGGATCCCGTCATAATTCCCCGCCTTGCGCTCCGAGAAGAAGCCCGCGCTGTACAGCTTGCTGCTCTGGTTGTCCAGCCGGAAATACATGCCCGAAGCAAACTTGTTATTGAGCGGCAGCTCGATCGACCGGCGCTGGGGGCTGTGCCCTTTGGGTACCTGCAGCAGCCAGATCCCGTCGGCGTAGTCGCGGCTGCCGGTAGTAGTAAAGACCGGCACATAGAAATTCCCCTGGTTGTCCAACAGGGCCGCCCGGAGGCCGGCGTCGTTTTCGGCCTCCCAGCTGGTTTCGCCGCGCTCGACAATTTTCAGCTCGTCGTCCAGCAGGGTATGCGAAAGCTTGACATTGCGGCCGCGGGTGCCGTCGCTGTACACCATGATATAGTGCTTGTCCTCGGAGACCGCGGCGGAAAAATAGCTCCCGTTCGGGCCGAAGATGCCCGTCTTCGCATCCGCCAGCACCAGGGGCTCGCCCTGAAGGCGGCCGCCGGCATCCAGCCGGGCCGCGTACTGGGTGATCCGTCCCCGCTCACTGCCCTGGTACAGGATGATGATCCGGTCGTTGTAGGCGATGAAGCGCGTATCGTAGATCCGGGAGGGGAAAAAGTCCAGCACGACCGTAGCCAGCCGGTGCATGCTGTCGTCCCAGGCATCCAGGAAATAGCCTTCGGCAGAGGAGCGGTAGGTATAGCTTCGGCCACCGATCTTGCCCACCACGCTGTAGTCGCCGTTGCGCAGGTCAAAACGCTCGTAGCTGGAATAGATGACTTGCTGGGAAAAGCCGGTTTGAAACAGCAGCAAGGCCAGGATCAGGCAGAAGCAGGACTTCATCGTTCAAATGTACGGGAGGGGATCAGTCGGTGGGTAATTTGTGAATTGGTGAATTTGTCAATTAGGTTGGGAATGGAAGACGATGTGGATCTGCCGTCGTCCGGGAAATTGCAAGCTATTGCCCGGTCTGGTTAAATCTCCTTAGATGGGTTGCGACACGATGCGCATTTCCACTATTCCCGGCAGCGCAGGAATGGACAGGACGATTTAACTCCCTTGCTCCAAGAAGCGCTGCTTGAGCTCCGGGGTCGGGATCATGCAGGCATCTTTTCTGCCGAACCAGCGGTACCGGTTACGGGCCACGAAGCGATAGGCCGCATCGCGGATGAACCTGGGAACGACACTCAGTATCCCGAGAGCCCTCCAGCCCCCGTCCAGGTAGCGGGTCAGCTGCAGGGCCGCATCCGACTCGATCCAGATCTTATCTCCGGCCTCGAAAAGCAGGGAATCCGGACGCCGGCCGTAGCGGGCCTCGACCTTCCGTATGGCCTCCTCCCCTGCCCCGGACTGCAGGGAGGCAAAACGGATCTTTCCCCGCCGGTCGTGACGGATCACGAACTGCACGGCGCCGTTGCAGAGATTGCATACCCCGTCGAAATAAAGCACCGGGGCGCCGCTCATGGCATGGGGTGTGAGAGTTTTGCCGTATCCGGCGCTGCCGCCGCCTTGCGCGCGGCAATGATGGAATCCGTCTTCTGCTTGACGACGATGGCCATGCGGTGATCCAGGTCTTCCATGGCGCGCTGGTTGATCTCCTCCATCCGTGTTCCTACGATGGAATCGACCTGGGCATGAATCCAGGTCTCGTCGTGAACTTCCGGCCGCTGACAGGCGGCAAGGGCGAGCAACAGCAGCGCGGGCAACAGAACTTTCATAGCAAACGTTAAATATGGCAAAGGTAGCGGGTTACCAGCCGCAGGCTTCTGCATCAATGGTATACCATTGTCGTACCAATAACAGAAAATCTCCGCCACATTCAGGATATTTACGTTAACCCTATGAGGCTGCGCCTGTCCATCCTTTTCTGCCTTGCGCTAATCCTGCGGCTCTTCCCGGCTGCGGCCCAGCTCCCGCATGCCGCGAGCGACCAGATCCGCCTGGGCGGCATCATCGTGGGAAAGGACACCCTGCCGATGGCCTTCCTGGACGAGTACGAGGTGCACGGGGTCTTGCCGAAGTACCTGGCGAAGCGCCGGGAGCAATGGAACAAGCTGCGCTATAATGTCACCAAGGTCTATCCCTATGCCGTCACCGCGGCGGAAGTGCTGAAGGACGTGGACGTCAACCTGGCCCGCTTCGGCGACAATAAGAGCGCACGCAAGGCCTACCTGAAAAATGTGGAGCGGGAGCTCAAGCGCCGCTGGAAGGGCGAGCTCGAAGACCTTACGGTTTCGCAGGGCATCGTGCTCGTCAAGCTGATCGACCGGCAGACGGGTAAAAACTGCTATTCCATCATCAGGGAAATGAAAGGCGGCGTAACCGCGGCCCTTTCCCAGGGCGTGGCCTTGCTGTTCTCCAACAACCTGAAGCGCGAATACGACCCCGCCGGCGACGATCGCGATATCGAAGCCATCGTCAGGGACCTGGAGACGTCCAACTACTACCGCTACCAGGCTTCGATACAGCGTTGATGCGGAGGCATTCATGATGTTTAGTGGTATTTATCTTCAGTTATTGATCAATTAGTGAATTGGCGAATTGGTGGATGGGCGAATTAGTCAATAGTTAATACCTTATAAGCTAAGCGCATTGCCGAAGAGAGATTCTCTTCCGACCTTCGCGGCACAAAAGCCTCCGCTGTGCCCCATCCCAAGCTCCGACTCCTGGCCATCGCCGTCCACCCTGATGATATCGAACTCGGCTGTTCCGGCATCCTGCTGAAACATGCCCGGGCGGGCGAGGCGACCGGCATCCTGGACCTGACGCGCGGCGAGCTGGGAACCCGGGGCACGCCCGAGATCCGCCTCCAGGAGGCGCAGGACGCCGCGAAGGTGCTGGGTGTGCAGGTCCGCGAGAACGCCGGCATGCGCGACGGCTTTTTCAGGAACGACGAGGAGCATCAGCTGGCCCTCATCCGCTATATCCGCCGCTGGAGGCCCGAGATCGTGATTACCAACAGCCTGGAAGACCGCCACCCCGATCATGGGCGCGCAGGCAGGCTGGTGTCCGATGCCTGCTTCCTGTCCGGGCTGCGCAAGATCGGCACCGAAGATGACGGGCAGCCACAGGAGGCCTGGCGCCCCAGACGGGTCTTTCATATGATCCAGGACCGGCAGCTGACACCAAGCTTTATCGTAGACATCTCGGATGTCTATGAAGAAAAGATCTCGTCGATCCTGTGCTATAGGAGCCAGTTTCACAACCCCGGCTGGAACGAGCCTGCGACCTATATCTCGGGGCAGAACTTCCTGGACGAGATCCGCGGCCGCGACGCCCTGTTCGGCAAACGCATCGGGGTTCCCTACGCGGAAGGCCTCGTAAGCGAGAATATCCCGGGCATCCGGGATCTGAACGCGCTCATCTTACCCGGGATGCCGTAGCGTACCTTGTTCCCGGCCAAGGGCGCCGCATCCTTGTGGCGCTGCATGAAACTGAATAACTTAGCTTCCGGCGCGGGAAAAACGCGGAAAGCTGGCGCTGTTTTTGAATACCTGTCTGCATGAGCCACTATCACTTTTCAGCCGGGCTGCTGGTCATCGGGACGATGCTGGGCGCCGCCAAATGCCAAAGCGGCGAGCAGGTTCAAAAGTCCTGCGAAGGCGTCATGTGCACCATGATGTTCGCCTCGGTCATGATCCAGGTGCAGGACGCATCCGGAGCCGCCGCGTCCCTGGACAGCGCAACGGTCAGCAGCGAAAAGCTGGGAATAAGCATGCCCGCGAAGCCCGGGCTCTCCGGCGGCAGCTATACGATCGTGGACGATAGCCAGGTAAGGCAATTGGCCCAACGCTCGGGAACGGTGACCTTCAGGGGCTACAGGAACGGCCGGGAAGCGGTACGGGAAGACTTTGTCGTGAAAGCCGACTGCTGCCATGTTTCCAAAGTCAGCGGCCCCGACGCGGTCACGTTGAAATAAATACCGGAATTTTTTTCTGTCCGGGCGCAATTATTTCGACTCAATGGCATACCTTTGCCGTCCAAAAAATTGTAAGCATGGCACGCGTATGTCAGGTCACCGGTAAGAAGCCTATCAAGGGTCATAAGGTATCATTTTCCAACAAGAAGGCCCTGCGCCGTTTTCTGCCCAACCTGCAGACAAAGCGCTTCTTCCTGGTAGAAGAGGATCGCTGGATCACGCTCAAGGTATCTTCTGATGCGATCCGCACGATCAACAAGAACGGCCTCATGAGCGTAGTTAAGGAACTGCGCGCCGCCGGTCAAACCATCTAATCTTATTTAAGATCGAAGATTGTAGATGGAAGATTTCCGACCTGCAATCGAAACGACCAATCTTAAATCTACAGTCTTAAATCTACAATCCTTATTATGGCTAAGAAAGGCAACCGCGTTCAGGTGATCCTGGAATGCACTGAGCATAAGGGTACGGGGCTTCCCGGCACCAGCCGCTACATCAGTACCAAGAACAAGAAGAATACCCCGGAGCGGATCGAGCTGAAGAAGTACAATCCGATCATGAAGAAGGTAACTGTTCACAAGGAAATCAAATAAGATTGCAGATTGAAGATTGTAGAAGGAAGATTTTCCAACCTGCAATCGGAGCGACCAATCTTAGATCTACAATCTTAAATCTTAAATAATCATGGCAAAAGCAGCAAAGACCGCGATCAAGAAGGACCCCAAGCTGGCCGCCGAAGCGAAGAACTATACGAAGGTGATCAAGGCTGTACGCAGCCCGAAGACCGGCGCATATTCCTTCAAGGAAGGCATCGTGCACAAGGATAAGGTGAAGGACTTCCTGGCTTCCGTGAAGTAAACCGGCCCCCGCATACGCGACAATATTTGAAGGCTGCCCCTCCGGGCGGCCTTTTTGCATGTGCTCAAGGTGTCACCTCCAATGGAGGTGACACCTTGAGCATTTTACCTGAAGACAGGTATTGCGGCCGGCAAATGGCCCTTGTACATTTACCATATCGACATTCGAAACATTTTCCATAACCCAACCGGCACATTATCAACCCCAAACAAGATGGACTTCAAGGACGAAATCAAGCAATTCGGCGATAGAGTCGAAAAGCTCAAGCCCCAGATCAATACTGAAGAAGCGACAAAAAACGCCTTCATAATGCCTTTCATCAAGGCCCTAGGCTACGATGTCTTCAACCCGCTCGAGGTCGTGCCGGAATTCATCGCGGATATCGGGATCAAAAAAGGAGAGAAGGTCGACTACGCGATCATAAAAGACGGCGAACCCGTAATCCTTGTCGAATGCAAGCACTGGGGGGAAAGCCTGGATCCGCACAATTCGCAGCTCTTCCGCTATTTTCATACGACCAAGGCTAAATTCGGACTGCTGTCGAATGGTATAGTCTACCGGTTCTATACGGACCTCATCGAGCCGAATAAAATGGACGATAAGCCCTTCTTCGAATTCAACGTCACGGATATCAAGGACAACCAGATCGAGGAGCTGAAGAAATTCCACAAATCGTACTTCGATATCGGAAATATCCAGAACTCCGCCAGCGAGCTGAAATACATGAACGAGCTGAAAGCCATTCTCAATATCGAGTTTCAGACACCGACCGAGGGCTTCGTAAGATATTTTGCCAAGCAGGTATACCAGGGGATGCTCACCGCGAAGCTCCTGGAACAATTCACCAGCTTAACCAAACGGTCGATCCAGCAGTATATAAATGATCTCATTACGGAACGGTTGAAGTCCGCGCTCAAAAAAGAGAACGACACAGACGAGCAGCATGCCCAGCAGGATGCTGCTATTGCTGCCGCGGCTTCAACGGATAGCAAGATCGAGACGACTCAAGAGGAGATAGAAGCCTACCTGATTGTAAAGACGATCCTGAGGCAGAAGACCCCGCCCGGCAGAATTGTCTACCGCGATGCGCAGTCGTACTTCGCGATTCTGCTTGATGACAACAATCGAAAGACGATCTGCCGCCTGTACCTGAACGGCTCGAAACGCTATATCGGTACGTTCGACGAGCAGAAGAAAGAAACCCGGAACGAAATCTCAAGCGTCGACGATATCTTTCTGTACGCAGATATTCTTCAGCAGACAATAGTCAACTACGATGAGAACAAGATCGCGAGAATCAAGGCCCCTATAGAGCCCGACCTGATCTGAGGCTCTGAAAACGGCTCCCCGCGGCTCCGGCAAACCGCGGTACGGCGATGCCTGTTCGGCATCGTCAACTGTCGGTAATTAAACATCGCGGCCCCGGCGCTTCGGAGCGCCGGGGCCGCGGTTTTTACCTCAGAAATAGCTGCTAATCGGCGACGTATAAGCCAAGAGCCGGGCATCCTTTGATCGCGGAGCGATCAAACCTGGAACACGCCCCCCTTCCACTCGCGCTCGATAGGCGCGTGGTTTGCCGCCTTGATACCTTCGGATATCAGCTGCCGGGTATTTGCCGGATCGATGATCTCGTCCACCCAAAGCCGCGCGGCGGCGTAATAGGCCGTCGTCTGGCGCGCGTAGCGCTCGGTGATCTCCTTCAGCAGGGCCGCTTCCTTCTCGGGCTCGATGGTCTCGCCCTTGGCCTTCAGGGAGGCGACCTGGATCTGCAGCAGGGTCTTCGCGGCCTGCTCTCCGCCCATTACGGCGATCTTCGCATTCGGCCAGGCGTAGATGAAGCGGGGATCGTAGGCCTTGCCGCACATGGCGTAATTGCCGGCGCCGTAACTGTTTCCGGTGATGAATGTGAATTTCGGCACCACGGAGTTCGCCACCGCATTCACCAGCTTCGCGCCGTCCTTGATGATGCCGCTGTGCTCGCTGCGGCTGCCCACCATGAATCCGGTCACGTCCTGCAGGAATACCAGCGGGATCTTCTTCTGGTTGCAGTTCTGGATGAAGCGCGCGGCCTTGTCGGCGCTGTCGTTGTAGATCACGCCGCCGAGCTGCATCTCGCCTTTGCCGCTCTTCAGCACCTTGCGCTGGTTGGCCACGATGCCTACGGCCCAGCCATCCACGCGGCCGTAGCCGCAGACGATGGTCTTGCCGTAATCTTCCTTGAACTGGTCGAAAGAGCCCGCGTCGACGATGCAGCTGATGACGTCGCGCACGTCGTATTGCTTGCTGTTATCGGAGGAAACGATGCCGTAGATCTCGCTCAGATCCCGGGCCGGGGCCTCGGGTTTAATGCGGTCGAAGCCCGCGGTATGATCCGGCTTGCCGACCTTATCCATGATGCGGCGCACCTGGTCGAGGCATTCCGCTTCGGTATCGAACTTATAATCGGCGATGCCGGAAATCTCGGTATGCGTCTTGGCGCCGCCCAGGGTCTGGATGTCCACATCCTCGCCGATAGCGGCCTTTACCAGGTAGGGCCCGGCCAGGAAAATGGAGCCGTTGCCTTCCACCATCAGCGTCTCGTCGCTCATGATGGGCAGGTAGGCCCCGCCGGCCACACAGGCTCCCATTACCGCGGCGATCTGCGTGATGCCCATGGCGCTCATCACCGCATTGTTGCGGAAGATGCGGCCGAAGTGCTCCTTGTCCGGGAAGATCTCGTCCTGCATCGGCAGGTAAACGCCGGCGCTGTCCACGATATAGATCACCGGCAGGCGGTTTTCCATAGCGATCTCCTGCAGGCGCAGGTTCTTCTTGCCGCTGATGGGGAACCAGGCCCCGGCTTTCACCGTATTGTCGTTGGCGACGATCACGCACTGCCGCCCGCTTACATATCCTATACCTCCGACGGTGCCGCCGCTGGGACAGCCTCCTTCCTTCTCATACATCTCCCAACCGGCAAAGGAGCCGATTTCCTGGAAGCTCGTGTCCCTGTCGATCAGGTACTCGATACGCTCCCGCGGGCTCATCTTCCCCTTCTCCCGGGCCTTGTCGATGGCCTTCTTTCCGCCGCCCAGACTTACCTGCGCATGACGCTGCCGCATGGCCGACACCGCCAGGCGCATCGCATCTTCATTTTTATTGAATTCAAGATTCATGGCCGCGAAGATACGGCGGAGCGTTGTTGGAGGCCTGCCGGAGATTGGGCCGCCAGCAAGTATATTCGACGGCTTCAAACATGAATCTCAAACGCGGCTTTAGGGAACTTACCGGCTTAAGCGAACGGCATGCCGGCATCGCCATGAAAGCGCTGGCGGCGATCCTCGTGCTGCTCGATATCCTCCGCGTGATCCTCGTCCCGCTCACCTGCGACGAAGCGCCGAACCGCAGCGATATGCTGCAGAGCTACGGCGACTACGTGCAGCTGAGCAGGGTCACGGCAAATGTTCATATCCTGAACTCCGTCCTGCGCAAGGCCTGCGTGGACATGCTGGGAAACACGCCCTTCGCGCTGCGCCTGTCGAGCCTGCTCGCGCTTATCCTGTTCCTGGCCGCATGCTATGCGCTGGTCCGGACACTGTTCCGGGGCGGGTTCTGGCAGCTTTGCGCATTCGTCATGCTGACCCTGAATCCCTTCATGTTCGAGTTCTGGGGACTCAGCCGCGGCTACGGGCTGGCGGTCGCTTTCATGCTGGTGAGCATCCTGTTCCTGCTGCGCTTTTACCGGGACGGCAAGGGGCTGAGCGCTCTCCTGAGCCTCGTCTTCGCAGCCCTGGGCGTATGGAGCAATTTCGCCCTGCTGAATTTCTACCTCGGGCTTTGCGCGGCCTTGTTCCTGGCCGGGATATTCCGCGGGCGCATATTGCCCGCAGTAAGCTCCGGGATACTGGTCTCTTCCGCGCTTGCCGCTCTGATCGCAGGCCCGCTGATGAAGCTGCGCGCAGCGAACGAGCTCTACTACGGGGGAGAGCGCGGGCTGTTCCGGGATACCATCTGCAGCCTGGTCCAATACAGCCTTTACGTAGAAAACCCGGAGGAATCCATCATCCTGTACGTGGCGCTGGGCTGCAGCGCCGCGGGTCTTCTCCTGGCGGGGAACCTGGCCTCCGCCGCGGCGCGGAACCGGCTGCGGGGTCCTGAGATCAGGCTCTCGTCCCTGCTGACGATATTGCTCGCAATCCCGCTCCTGTCGCTCGTCCTGCAGCATGCACTCATCGGCACGAAATACCTGATCGACCGGACAGCCCTCTTTCTCACGCTGCTGTTCTGGATCAATATCGCTTACTGGCTTTATCGCCTGCGGGAAGAGGCCCGCATCATCGTACCGTCCATCGCCCTGCTTATCGCCCTTGGCATCCTCGTCAACTTCGTCCAGCATGAATCGCTGCGCAGATCGCAGATGTGGGCGGTGGACAATTACAACCGCATCGCCCTCGGACGTATGATGGAATTGCATCCGGCAAAAGCTCCGCCGATCCGGCTGCGGGCCTGGTGGGGCAATGTCCCTTCGCTCGATTACTACGTCCACACGAAGTTCGACGACCGCTTCGAACCTGTCGGCTTCTCCCGTGAAGGCTTAACGCCGGCGGATACGGCCTACGACTTCATCTACATGCCCGTCAGCGATACCGCGGGCATAGCTGCGATCTACCGGCTGGACACCATTTATGGCGAGCTGAACTGCCTTTATATGAAATACGCTCAACGGCGGTGACACATTTTCCCCTTCTCTCCATCTCCTTGCCCGGATCGCGTACTTTCGGCCAAACCTTGTTCCATGCCAGCTTTTGCCTATACCATTCTTTACGTCCGGGATGTGTCCGCCCAGATTCAATTCTACAGCGCCGCCTTCGGGCTGGAAATGGCATTCATCACGGATGACAATACCTATGGAGAGCTTGCGACGGGAAGCACGAAGCTGGGCTTTGCAGACCATAGCTTAGGCGCCGGCAACTTCACGGAGCCGTATCGCAAAAGCGCTTCCGCGGAGCAGCCCTTCGGGATAGAGATCGCTTTCAGCACCGATGACGTACAGGCCTGCGTCGATGCCGCGCTCGCTGCCGGAGCAAGCCTCTTCGCCCCCGCGAAAACCAAGCCCTGGGGCCAGACCGTAGCCTATGTACGCGACCCGGAAGGCTTTCTGATCGAGATCTGCACCCCGATGAACTAAAGTTATCCCCGGAGGCCTTCATCAAAAGGCCGCTTTAAAAAACCAACCCACTCTCTCCGAATGAAACGGCTGTTCCTCTCTCTCTGCGTGCTTCTTCCGCTTGCCGTCCAGGCGAAGCAGAGCTTTCCCTTCCTGAAATCCACCATCGTACTGGACGACAGCCTGGACGCGGCCCTGGCCAACCGGAAGAGCGATATCTACACGAAAGGGCTGAGCGCTTTCGACCTGGCGATCCGCCTGCACAACGAAGGCGCGACCGAGAAGGACTACCTGGATCAGTCTGCCCGGAGCATGCGCAGCTGGCCTGCCGAAGAGGCCGCCCAGCTCAGGGAGGCATTTGCCGACATTCAGGCGAAGGCCGGCTCGCTCGGGCTCAGGCTCCCTTTACCGGATACCATTCACCTGTGCAAGACCAACGGCAAAGAGGAATTCGGCGCCGAAGGCTATACGCGCGACAACCGCATCATGCTGCATACGGATGCGGAGGCGATCTCTACGGGACTTGTTTCGCACGAGCTCTGGCATGTCATCTCGCGGCTCTCGCCGGATGCGCGGAACCGCGCCTATGCCGTCTTCGGGTTCCGCCCCTGCAACCGCGTCGACTATAAGCCGGCGTTCAAAGGCCTGGTCATCAGCAACCCGGATTGTCCGTTCATCGAGCATTACATGCGCATAGACAAGGACGGCAAAGAGCAGGACGTCGCGATCGTATTGTATTCGCGCAGCCCCTATGTCAAAGGCGGCGGACTGATGGACTACGTGGATGTCGGCCTGCTTGCGCTCGAAGGCGACGACAAGCATAAGAAGCCGGTCATCGCCGAGGGGAAGCCTTTGATATACGGCTTTTCATCCTGCCCCGATTTCTTCCGGCAGGCCGGGCACAATACGGACTATATGCTCCATATAGAGGAGCTGACCGCCGAGCATTTTGCGGCGCTGATAACCGGCAGGAGCATGAAGCAGCCGGAGTTCGTCGAGAAGCTGGGCGCAGCCTTGCACTAAGCCCTGGCTTCGGGCCTAGCGCTTCGCAATAGGCTTATGCATACCCTCGTCGTTTGAATTTGACGCCCCGCACCTCCGGAAAGGCCGCGAGTGTGTCTCGGCGCACATACGAGTAGCACGTCCGGAAAGGGACATGCGATTCTGAATCCTTCACGGACCGGAGCTCCCCGAAGTAAGCTGCGCCCGGCAGGGCGCCGGCCCCGGGGACATAGCGATGGTGACGGTGCCTTTTCGATACGCGGCAGGAGAAGCTGCCATTGACGGGCTGTCGCCGGCAGCAGTCGAAGAGTCTGAAGCCTCAGCTCCCCTGCCCGCCCCCCTTACGGGTTCCGCGGCCGCCCTGCCAGCGCCGGCCATTGCGATGCCCGCCGCTGCGCTGCTCTCCTCCCTGCGTCTTCGGCTTCGGCTGCTGGGGCTGCTGCAGCACGGGCGGCGCGGCGGACTCCGCCATAGGGTACGGATGCCCGCTGATCACCGGAACCTGCTTGCCGATAAGCTTCTGGATGTCTTTCAGGAAAGGGAATTCTTCCCGCTCGCAGAACGCGATCGCCTTGCCGCTCAGCCCCGCGCGCCCGGTACGGCCGATGCGGTGCACATAGCTTTCGGGGATATTCGGCAGTTCGTAGTTAATGACATGGCTGAGCTCGTCGATATCGATCCCGCGCGCTGCGATATCCGTAGCGACGAGCACCCGGATCGCCCCGCTCTTGAAATTGCTCAGGGCGCGCTGCCGGGCGTTCTGGCTCTTATTTCCATGAATGGCCTCCGCCGTAATGCCGGCCTTGACCAGGTCCTTCACCACCTTATCTGCGCCGTGCTTGGTGCGGGTGAACACAAGTGCGTTCCTGATACCCGAATCCTTCAGGACGTCGATCAGCAGGTGCTTCTTGTTTCCCTTGTCCACGAAATACACGCACTGGTCGATAGTATCTGCGGTGCTCGATACAGGCGTCACTTCGACATATTCCGGGTTCTTCAGGAAGCTCTTCGCCAGCTCCCGGATTTCCTGCGGCATGGTCGCGCTGAACAGCAGGTTCTGGCGGTGCTCCGGCAGCTTCGCCAGGACTTTCCGCACGTCGTGGATAAAACCCATATCGAGCATGCGGTCGGCTTCGTCGAGGACGAAAAACCGGAGGTGATGCAGGTGCAGGAGCTTCTGGCTCATAAGGTCCAGCAACCGCCCGGGCGTCGCGACGAGGATATCGACGCCTTGCTGCAGGGTCTGAACCTGGCTGAACTGGGATACGCCGCCGAAAATTACGGTGTGGCGCAGCCGGAGCCCTTTGCCGTAGGCGGCGAGGCTCTCCCCGATCTGGATCGCCAGCTCCCGGGTCGGTGTCAGGATCAGGGCTTTGATATCCTTGTTGTTCGGGTCCTTGCGCTTGGCATCGGACATCAGCTGCAGGGTCGGGATGGAGAACGCTGCGGTCTTGCCGGTTCCGGTCTGGGCGCAGCCGATGAGGTCATGGCCTTTAAGCAGGATGGGGATGGCTGCGGCCTGGATGGGTGTGGGTGTGGTATAGCCTTCTGCTTCGAGAGCCTTCAGGATGGGCTGGATCAGCCCCAGTTCGGAAAATGTCATGCTGAGAGCCCGCCGGAAATCAGCGGGTCTGCAAAGGTAACCTCTGGAGAGTTGCAGATTTCAGGTACACGATTCTAAGATTGGCCTCCGGCCTGCGGGACGAACTGCAACGCGTCTTCCCAAGCCAGGGAGCAGGCACAGCGTCTAATGTCCAATACCAAAAACAACGGATGCCGCAGATTTTAGCTTTCATTGCAATTTGGCAACGATTCCATCGTTAATGCAGAACGGTGAACATGTATTGCAGGCTGCTTATCCCGTCCCTGGGTCTTTGCCGAAAGCGAGCCGAGGGACTTATTCCTGCCTCAGGACGGACATTAGTGACCCCGGATGATAGCACCGAAATGAATTATTTTTGACCTTTAGATGTATCGACACTGTACTAATTTTTACATGCGCCTCCGGATCTGCTTCATCATAGTTTTCCTGCTAACGGCGCTCGCTAAGAATGCCGTTGCATCTCACATATATGGAGCAGACTTCTACTACGAACATATTTCCGGCAATCTCTACAGGATTAAGCTTGCTTTATATGGGAACTGTGCCGGGGCCGCCTTTCCGAACCTGGAGTCCGCAGCCCCGGACGTAACGGTCTTCGATGGCTCCATTCAGATGGCGGCGCTTTCCCTGACCCAGGACGGACCGGGCGTGGAAGTGACCCCCGTATGCGACAAGCAGCTGAACAACACTACCTGCAAGGACGTAACGAACCCGATCCCAGGCGTCACCCGGTATATTTACAGTACAACGTTCAACGTTCCCTATACGAGCGCGAACTGGCGCTTTCGCTTTACCGGCAATATGCCGAACGGCAGCGTGGGCATGCTGAGCGCAGGCCGGAGCAACGACATCAACAATATCGTCGTTAACCCGACATCGGGCTCCGTAATCGCCCTGGAAGCCCGTCTCAATAATATCCCCGGGCCGAACTCCACCCCGCAGTTTACCACGATCCCCACGCCTTTTTATTGCATCAACGTCCCGCAGCAATACAACCACGGCGCTATCGATGCAGATAAGGACTCGCTGGACTATGAGCTGGTGCCCGGCCTGATAAATACAGGCGGGTTCGTCACTTACCAAACGCCGTATTCCGGCAGCCTGCCCATGAACGGCGATGTCAGCGGCTGGAGCTTCAGCAATACCACCGGCCAGCTTAACTTCACCCCGACGGTCGCCAATAAATATCTGATAGTAAACGAAGTAAAGGAATACCGGAACGGTGTGCTCGTAGGCACCAGCATGCGCGAGATGACCTTCATCATCCTCACCAGCTGCAACAGGACGCCCAGTGTGAGCAACCTGGACACGGGACGCACGTACAAGACCGGCGTGTACATAGAGAACGATATGGTGACCATCTGCCAGGTCACGGACACGGGCAAGTTCGCGATAGTACCTACAAACAAAAGCGGGGACACGATCACGGCCAGCGTCACGGGTCTGCCGGTGGGCGTCGCTTACACGATATATTCCAACAACACGCCGCAGCCGATCATCCTGCTGACCTGGCAAAAGGCCAATCTCGCACCCGGCCTGTACAATTTCTTCGTAACATACAAAGACAACGGCTGCCCGCTGACCAGCCAGCAAACCAAGGCTTTTACCAT
>JASLDA010000452.1 GCA_030151745.1 Chitinophagaceae bacterium
TGCAATACCACCCCGTAAGCTCGCGCGGCACCTACGACGCTCGCTATCTCTTCGATGAGTTCATCGAGCTGATCGAAGCGCATATGCCGGCGAATAAATAAACCAGGCAGCTCACTCTGGAAGTTGGATAAGGTTGGTCGGTGTTTGATGAAGTCGGATATTGTTCATCTTACACGATTCATTGGTCGGGGAGGAGATTTTGCGAATCACAACTTAGAAGCTCCCAGGGAACCTTGTCAAACTTTATCCAATCTTCGTCCAACTTTATCAAACCAGAAAGCCTGCATCTGTAGCGCTTTTCATCAACCTACTATCTTTCTTTATCACCAAGCATGGCTCAGGAACGTATTCTTATCATCGGCGCCTGCGGGCAGATCGGCGTCGAGCTGACGCTGGCCCTGCGCGGCATTTACGGCACCTCCAATGTGATCGCCTCGGACATCCGTCCGTCCCACCCGCTGCTGGCCGAGGGGCCTTACGTCGTGCTCAATGCAATGGACGAGCAGGCCCTGGACATGCTGATCAAACGCGAGCACATCACGCAGGTGTACCTCCTGGCCGCGGTGCTTTCCGCCACCGGCGAGCAGAACCCGATGCGGGCCTGGGAAGTCAATATGAAGAGCCTGCTGCAGCTGCTGGATATCGCCGTGCAGGAAAAGGTGAAGAAGATCTACTGGCCCTCCTCCATCGCGGTTTTCGGACCGACGACGCCGCGCCAGGACACGCCACAGGCTACCGTCGTGGAGCCGCGCACGGTGTACGGCATCTCCAAGTACGCCGGCGAGCTCTGGTGCCAGTATTATAACCAGCGCTACGGGCTGGACGTCCGCAGCATCCGCTACCCGGGGCTGATCTCCTGGAAAAGCGACCCGGGCGGGGGCACCACGGACTATGCAGTGGAAATCTACCATCATGCGCTCGAGCACGGCAAATACACCAGCTTCCTCGGCGCCGATACGTATTTGCCGATGATGTACATGGACGATGCGATCCGCGCCACCATCGAGCTGATGGAAGCCCCGGAAGAGAAGATCCGCACGCGCATGTCCTACAACCTGAGCGCGATGTCCTTTTCTCCGAAGGAAGTGGCGGCCTCCATCCGGAAGCATATCCCGGATTTCAGCATCAGCTACGCGCCGGATTTCCGGCAGCAGATCGCCGACGGCTGGCCGCAGAGCATCGACGACAGCGCGGCCCGCGAGCATTGGGGCTGGAAGCCGCAGTTCGACCTGGACCGCATGACGGCGGAAATGCTCAGCAACCTGAGCGGGCAAAAGGGAATCGGTAAAAAATAACGGTTATGGGCAAGCCTGTTCTTGTCGTGCTGACCGGAGCCGGGATCTCGGCGGAAAGCGGTCTGCGCACCTTCCGGGACTCGGACGGATTGTGGGAAGGCCACAATGTGGAAGATGTGGCCACTCCCCGGGCCTGGGCCCGGGACCCGCAGCTTGTCCTGGACTTCTATAACATGCGGCGCCGGGACGTTGCCGCTGCCGAGCCGAATGCGGCTCACAAGGCGCTTGCAGATCTCGAGGCGTTCTACGACGTCCGCATCGTGACGCAGAATATCGACGACCTGCATGAGCGGGCGGGGAGCACGAGCGTACTGCATCTGCACGGCAGCATCTTCGGCAGGCGCAGCGACCGGCAGGATCATGACGACGCCCTTGCCTCGGAGATCCGCGGGGATATGATGCCGGGCGACCTGGCCCCGGACGGCGGTCGATGGAGGCCCCATATCGTGTGGTTCGAAGAGCCGGTGCCCGCTATTGCCGAGGCGGCGCTGCTGATGGAAAAAGCGGAGCTGTTCATCCTGGTGGGAACCTCGCTCGCGGTATACCCGGCCGCCGGCTTGCTGGACTATGTGCCGGACGAGGTCCCGAAGTATGTCGTCGACAAGGTCATTCCCCGGGTAGGCCACTATTCGAACGTGGTACCGGTCGAGGGCACGGCCACATCCGGCATGGCGAAACTGTACGAGCTGCTGGCAGACCGGCAGCCGTAACGCGGCAGCCGCCTTTCACCGCTGTTTTGCCGGTGCATGGCGATCCCGGTCCAGGCCTCTGAGAGCGAGGTAAACTCCTGCAGGGAGCAGCTGCATGATCAGCCGGTTCATGCTCGTAGGCACCAGCCAGCTGAGCCCGATATCCGTCGTCAGATACACGAGCAGGTAGCCGGTCGCGCAAAGGAGCAGGCAAAGCTGCCCCGGGCCAGGAGACCAGCGCCGCCCGCGCCGCTTCCAGGCGGCCCAGGCGAAGAAGAGAACAAACAGCGGGAACCGCCCCGGGATCATGAGCAGGAGGTTATACCCGATGACGCGATAGCGCTCGGGATCGCTCAGCTTCAGCAGGATATTGCCCTTAAGGCCCGATATCAGGTCGTTGGGCGCGGGAATGTACTGCTTGTAAGCGATCAGCACGGCTAGGGGAATTGCTATTCCGGCCGCCAGCGCAGGGAGGCTGCGCCGGAGTGTCCACCCGCGGAAATGGCTTGCGAGAAAGGCTACTGCGATGACGAGCCCTTCGTTTTTCATCAGCAGGCAGCCGCCGAGCAGCAGGCCTTGCACGAAGGCCGGCTTTGGCTCCGGCCGCCCGCGGTGCTGGTCCCAGATCATCAGGCTCAGCAGCAGGAGCAGCGAGAGCGGAATATCCGCATACTGGTTCAGTCCCTGGCTGAGGGATTCCGGATTGAGCGTGAAGAGCGCCAGGACCAGGAGCCAGAGCCGGCGGAAATGCCGGAGCCCGAGTGCGGATTCGCAGAGCAGCAAGGGCAGACATAAGTAGAACAGGAGGCTGAGGATGCGGGGCACGGCTTCCGCGCCGGTGCCTGAGATGCGCCAGAATAAGCCGATAGGAGCCGGCAGGCCGGGCGGGTAGTCGGCATGCCAGAGACTTCCCGGCCGGTGCAGC
>JASLDA010000027.1 GCA_030151745.1 Chitinophagaceae bacterium
GCCCAGCGCGCCGGACACTGGAAGGCAAAGGATTTCGAAGCGGAGGTCCGCAAGATCACCGGTGCGAAGTATGCGCACGCGCTTTCCTCCGGCTCGACGGCGGTGATCACCGCGCTGGCCGCCTCCGGCATCGGCGCCGGTGACGAGGTGATCGTGCCTCCGTTCACGTTTATCGCTACGATCGAAGCGGTGCTGTTCCTGGGCGCGATACCGGTGTTCGCCGAGATCGACGAGACGCTCTGCCTCAGCGCGGAGGGCATCCGCAAGGCCATCACGCCGAAGACCAAGGGCGTCTGCCTCGTGCATATGTGCGGCGGCATGGGCGATATGGACCCCGTCATGGAGGTGATCCGCGAGCATAACCTGATCCTGGTGGACGATGCCGGCCAGGCCTTCGGCGCGTCCTACAAGGGCACGGCAGTCGGCCTTTTCGGCCGGGCCGGGGCATTCTCCTTCGATTTCTTCAAGATCGCGACGGCCGGAGAGGGCGGCGTGCTCGTCACCAACGACGAGCAGATCTACCTGACCGCCGACGCGTACAGCGATCATGGTCATAACCACCAGGGGAACAACCGCGGCATGGAGCAGCACCCGGTGCTGGGCTTCAACTACCGGATCGGCGAGCTGAATGCCGCCGTGGGCGTGGCTCAGACCCGCCGCGTGCCGCAGGTGCTCAAGGCGAACCGCCGGCATAAGGCGGCGCTGGTCGAGGCGCTCTCGAAGGTAGAGGGCATGGGCTTCGCCCGCCTGGCAGACCCCGACGGCGACAGCGCTACCTTCCTGAACCTGCTGCTGCCGGACACGAAGTCAGCCATGGCTGTGGTCGAAGAGCTGAACGCGGCCGGCATCGGCGGCTTCAACTACTGGTACACCAATATGTACCACTTCGTCAACCAGTGGGATCACCTGAAAGAGATGCGTACCGCCAGCAAGCTCAACGTGCAGCTGCTGGGAAGCCCCCAGGACTATGCCAACCTGGATCTGCCGAAGTCGCAGGAGGTCGTGGGCCGGCTGATCTCGTTCGGCATCCGCTGCACCTGGACCGACGAGGATGTGCAGGAGCTGGCCGGCAGGATAGCAGCCTGCGCGGAACGGGCGCTTACTCCCGCAACTGTATAATGTTGAACGATTCAAGATTTAACTGCTTTGCATAAGAATTTCAAGAATATCGAGAAGGTCTGCTACGGCCGTGGCGCCTTCGATATGATGAGCGGCATCCTCGAGGGAAGGCGCGAAGGCGGATTCTTCGTATTCATCGTTGATGACTATTTCAAGGGAAAGCCGCTGGAAGGCCGCATCCCGGTGACGGAAGAGGATGTCATCCGCTTCATCGACGTAGACCCGGAGGAGCCGACTACCGAGCTGATCGATTCCCTGCGGGACGAGATCCTCGGCATCCGCGGCCTGCCGGCCGGGGTGATCGGCATCGGCGGCGGGAGCATTATGGACATCGCCAAGGCATTGAGCCTGATGTTCACGAACGAAGGCTCGTCCACGCTTTATCAGGGGCTGAACCTGGTTAAGAAGCCCGGCATCTACCACCTCGGCGTGCCTACGATCTCGGGCACAGGCGCGGAGGTGAGCATGACGGCCGTGCTGACCGGCCCGGAAAAGAAGCTGGGTCTCAAGTGCGACTGGACCGTATTCAACCAGGTGATCCTGGACCCGGAGCTCATAGCCTCCGTTCCGCGTGACAAATGGTTTTATACCGGTATGGATACGTATATCCACTGCGTGGAAAGCGAGAACGGCGCGCTGAACAATGCGTTCTCCCACGCATACGCCGAGCAGGCTATGAAGCTCTGCCGCGATATTTACCTCGGGGAGGAAGCAGGCCAGACCCCGGAAAACGACGACAAGCTGATGGTAGCTTCCCTGATGGGCGGCCTGTCGCTGACGTACTCGGAGGTCGGCGTTTGCCACGCGCTGTCCTACGGCCTTTCCAAGATCCTGCATGAAAAGCACTGCTATGCGAACTGCGTGGCTTTCCAGCACCTGGAGGATTATTACCCGGAAGGCGTCGCCGAGTTCCGCACCATGCTGGACAAGCACCGGATCGAGCTGCCCCGGGGGCTGAGCAGGAGCTGGAGCGACGAGACGATCACGGCTATGGCCCAGGTCGCATACAATCTGCCGCATATGTGGCGCCACGCCATCGGCGAAGACTGGCAGGACAAGCTGAGCCTGAAGGATATCGAGGCCCTGTACAGGAGGATGTAATTTCTAAGCCCGGTCGGTAGCCGGGCTTTTCCTTTCAAAAATCAGCAGGCTCGGCATCAAGCGTTACTTTTGCAGCCGAATTCGATCATTTATCGAGAAGCGCCGGCTACCGGAATGATGCATTGTCCGAAGACGAGCTTCCCAGGATGATCCGCAGCATTGCAAGTCCCGGAGAATCATTAGTCTAATCCATGTCAACCAAGCAATTCCCGCTCCAGAATATCCAGATCGGTTCCGATCAGCTCTTTCTCATCTCCGGTCCCTGCGTGATCGAGGAGGAAAGCGTGATGATGAAGACCGCCGAGAAGCTACGCGAAGTCAGCGAACGGCTGAAGATCCCGGTCGTCTATAAGTCGTCCTTCAATAAGGACAACCGCAGCTCGCTGAAATATTACGACGGCCCCGGTCTGGACAAAGGTCTGAAGATGCTGGCCAAGGTGAAGGAGCAGTTCGGCTTCCCGATCCTGACCGATATCCACTACCCGGACCAGGCGGCGCCGGCCGGCGAGGTCTGCGATATCATCCAGATCCCCGCTTACCTCTGCATGCAGAGCGGGTTGCTCGTCGCCGCGGCTAAGACCGGGAAGATCATCAATATCAAGCATGGCCAGTTTCTGGCGCCGGAGAACATGAAGCACCCGGTGGGCAAGGTTGTCGAATCCGGAAATGACAAGATCATCCTCACCGAGCGCGGCTATACGATGGGCTATAACGACCTCGTCGTCGACCCGCGCTCGTTCTACCATATGGGCCAGCTCGGCTATCCGGTAGTGTTCGATATCACGCACAGCATCCGCAAATATGGTATTCCCTCAGCCGATGCCAAGGGCGGCGCCCGGGAGTTCCTGCCCGTACTGAGCCGTGCCGGGGTCGCTGCCGGCGTGGACGGCGTCTTCATCGAGACGCATCCGGAACCCGAGAAAGCGCTCTGCGATGCGGCCAGCCAGCTTTGCGTGTACGACCTGGAGGAATTCCTCAAGCCGCTGCTGGAGCTGCATGCCGTCGTGAAAAAATACCCGGCGTAAGCCCCTGCCTGTCCGTGTCGTCCTGAGCTTGTCGAAGGACGACATGAGCGGGACTGGGTTATCATTCGCCAACAAGCCATAAAATCGCACTAATTTTCCCCAATGGAACTGTACTTAGACTCCGCGAACCTGCGTGAGATTGAAGAAGGCTTTAAGCTGGGCTTTCTGGATGGTCTGACCACCACACCGACTTTCATGCAGCGCGAAGGCATCACCGATATCGACGGGATGATCGTGAAGCTGTCCAAGATGGTGCCGGTGCTGCAGATCGAAGCCCTTGGAAATACCGCGGAAGAGGTGGTCGACGAAGCCAAGCGCCAGTTGGACCTCGGTCTCGACCCGACCCGTACCGTATTCAAGATTCCGGTTTCCCTCGAGGGCGTGCGCGCCTGCCACATGCTCCGCAAGGAAGGCTTGCTGGTAAACGTACACCTCGTTTATACGCTGCAGCAAGCCTATATGGCGATGCATGCCGGCGCCACCTACGTATGCCCGCTCGTCGGCCGTCTGCAGGACCAGGGCCACGATGCGCTGATGCTCGTAGAGCAATGCGTGGACGCCGTCCTGAAATACGGCTACAACAGCAAGATCATGTTCTCGTCGGTACGCCATGCCGAGCATGTGCGCAACGCGATCAATATCGGCGTTCATACGATCACGGTTCCGCTGAAGGTGCTGAAGGCCCTGACCGACAATAACTTCACAACCGTCGGTACCGAGCAGTTCTTGCAGGATACCCGCCTGATGACCACTCGCGTGAAGGACGCCGCGTCCAAAGTGAACCCGGTAGTGCCGGCCACCGCTGCCCTGAAGGACGCGCTGGTGAAGATGACCGAATATGGATTCGGCGCCGTAACGATCACGAATGCGGACGGATCCGTAAAGGGCGTGTTCACCGACGGCGATATCCGCCGCCTGCTACAGACCGAAGGCGAGCATATCCTCGACCGCCGGATGGACGAGATGAGCTACAAGGCTCCTATCTCCATCGAAGGCAGCGCCCTGCTCAACGACGCGCACCTGATCTTCAAGAAAACCAATGTCGATACCATCCTGATCACCGAGGACGGCCGCCCGGTGGGCATGCTCGACATCCAGGACCTGGAAGCGTAATTATCCCTGTCTTCGTCGGCCGGCCGCGGACTCCAGAGTTGCGCGGCCGGCCGTTTTTTGATTTAAGATATCAGACTTGAGATTTTAGATTTAAGATGTTCAGCACCGAATCCGTCGCCCTAGCATTCAAGGGCACTTTTCATACCCCGCCCGCGGAGATTGCCGCGCGGCTGCAGAAGGTAAAGGCCTTTGTCTTCGACTGGGATGGCGTGTTCAACGGCGGCACCAAGGACGCGGAAGGCGCAAGCCCCTTCAATGAAATCGACGCGATGGGAACTAACCTGCTGCGCTTCAATCATTACCTGCGCAACGGCCGGCCTCCGGTCACCGCGGTGATCTCCGGGGAGCGGAACGGGGCTGCCTTGCGTTTTGCGGAACGGGAACATCTGCACGCCGTTTACTGCGGTATCAAATACAAGGCGGTGGCGCTCGATCATTTATGCCGGGCTTACGGGATCGCAGACGAGGAAGTCGCCTTTTTCTTCGACGATGTGCTGGATTTTTCAGTTTCCGCCCGCTGCGGGCTCCGCGTCATGATGGGGCGGGACTGCAACCCGCTGATGATCCAATGGGCGGCGGCGCAGGGCTATATCGACTATTGCACGGCCGCGGACGGCGCTCATTACGGCCTGCGTGAGGGCATGGAGCTGCTCAAAGGGCTCAGCGGCCGTTACGAGGACACTATTTCGGAGCGGGCCGGTTTTACAGAGACCTACCAGGACTATCTTGCCGCGCGGAATATTGCAAGGCCGCAGTACTTTACCGTTAAGGATTCAACTATTATCGATTTATGATCGCCGGCATCATTCCCGCCCGCTATGCCTCCAGCCGTTTTCCCGGTAAGCCTCTGGCCCTGATCGACGGCAAGACCATGATCCATCGCGTCGTGGAGCAGGCGCAGCAGAGCCGGTACCTGAGCCGGGTAGCCGTGGCGACGGACGATGAGCGGATCGCCCGCCACGTGCGGGATTTCGGCGGCGAGGTGATAATGACGGCCGCCAATCATCCCAGCGGCACGGATCGCTGCATGGAGGCCTTGCAGAAGCTGGGCGGCGACTACCGCTATGTCGTGAATATCCAGGGCGACGAGCCGTTTATAGACCCGGCCCAGATCGACGGGCTGTGCGGGATCCTGCAGGACGGCAGCGTGGAGATAGCGACGCAGATCATCCAGGTCGAAAGCCAGGACCTGCTTTTCGATCCGGGCGAGGCCAAGGTGGTCCTGAACCCTCAATGGGAGGCCATCTATTTCAGCCGCTCGCCGATCCCGTATCTGAAAGACGTACCGCAATCCGAGTGGCACCTGCGCCGTGCCTATTACCGGCATGTCGGTATGTATGCCTATCGCAGCGATATCCTGGAAAAGCTCACGAAGCT
>JASLDA010000284.1 GCA_030151745.1 Chitinophagaceae bacterium
CTCAAGCACGAACTCACGCGCCTGCGCACCGGCCGCGCCAGCACGGCCCTGGTCGAAACCCTGAAGGTGAGCTACTACGGCTCGGACGTGCCGATTTCTCAGGTCGCGAACATCGCCGTGGCCGACGCGCGCTCGCTCACGATCACGCCATGGGAAAAGAACATGGTGCAGGCGGTCGAGAAGGCGATCCTCGCTTCCGACCTCGGCCTGACGCCGACCACCGCCGGCACCGTGATCCGCCTCAACCTGCCCCCGCTCACCGAAGAGCGCCGTAAGGAGCTGGTAAAGCGCGTGAACGTGGAAGGGGAGAATGCCCGGGTATCCATCCGCAACATCCGCCGCGACAGCATCGAGCAGGTGAAGAAAATGCAGAAGGACGGCCTCAGCGAGGACGTGGCCAAGGAAGCGGAAGCCCGCATCCAGGGAATTACCGATAAAAATATCGTCCAGGTCGAATCTCACCTGAAGGATAAGGAGAAAGATATTATGACTATCTGATCGTGCCCGCGGCTTGCGGGGGCTATGTATCTTCGCACAACTGACAAAAACGCGCTTCGGCGCGTTTTTGCGTAGCCCGATTGCCGGTACAGCATGAACGATTATTACAGCCACATAATCCACCTTCTATCCATACCGATCTACGGTATCATCATCCCGCTCGAGATCGTCCTGAGCCATGTTCACGGCTGGAGGTTCTATACCTGGAAGCAGACCCTGATAAACGTCTACCTGAACCTGCTGAACGTGGGGGTGGCCCTGCTGCTGCGTGGCGTGGCGCTGGCCGTGCTGATATTCGCCGCGCGGTTCGCGGTCCCGAACCATCTCGGTCCGTTCTGGTACTGGACCCTGCTGTTTCTCGGCGAGGATCTCATGTTCTGGCTGGAGCATTTCGTGGATCACCGCGTACGCCTGTTCTGGGCGGTTCACGTGACGCATCATTCCTCGCATGAATACAACCTCAGCACGGGCTTCCGCTCTTCCGTGTTCATGCCCTTCTACCGCTATCTTTATTTCGTGCCGCTGGCGATGCTGGGCTTCGATCCGGTGGATATCTTCTTCATGTACGCCCTTACGCAGACCTATGGCATCCTGGTCCATACTCAAAGCGTCGGGCGTCTGCCGCGCTGGATCGAGTATGTGCTTGTGACCCCTTCCCATCACCGTGTCCATCACGCGAGCAATATTCCCTACCTGGATAAGAATATGGGTATGGTACTCATTATCTGGGACCGGATCTTCGGGACCTTCACCGAGGAGCTGCCAGATGAGCCGCCGGTTTACGGGCTGACCAAGCCGCTGCCGAACCCGAACCATCCGGTAGAGATCGTAACCCATGAATGGTCGGCCATCGGCAAGGACCTGCGCCGGAGAACGTCCGTCGCCAACAAGCTGCGCTACCTGTTCAAGCCGCCGGGCTGGAGCCATGACGGCTCGACCCAGACCAGCGAGGAGCTGCAGCGGGAGTGGCGAAAAAGTAATTTATGATGCTTTTTGCAGGTCCGGTGCCGTTTATCGTGGATAAGGGCCGACCTTGCAGGCGCCGGCCCTGAGCTTTCGACTGCTCAGCCGCGCAGGAAGAAGCATGCAAGCCCTGAAGCTCATACCGCGCACCTTGCTGGCAGCATTGCTGCTGGTCCTGCAGCTATGCCCCGGCCAGGCCGGGGCCGAAGCGCAGCGGGCGCTGGTCAGGCATGAGGGGGCCGCCCTCGCTCAGCGCCCCGGGCTCCGGGCCGGGGATGCCGTGCTGCAAACCGCGCTGCCGGGGGCCACGACGGCATTCCGGCGCGGCGACGAAGGCTCTCCGCATGGCCCGGGCGCGCCTTCCGGCGCCGGGGTCCTCCCTGATCCGCTTCCGCCCCTGCAGGCATATCGTGCCGGACGCGGGCAAACCCGGCAGATACCCCCGGTACCGGATTTCATCCGCGTGCAGGTGAAGCTGCTGTTCCCCAAGCATTGGTTCTGGTAAGCTATGAATCGTGGCGAAAGCTCCGCGCCCGGGCGCGGAGCTTTCGCATGCCCATGCATCAACATTCATTTGCCAAAACCAACAACCATGCTTCATTCTCTGATAATAGCGGCAGCCATACTTGCCGGTCTTGCCATTCTCGTATACATGCTTATTTCAATCACGCGCAGACAGCAGCGCCGGAGACAGGAGCGGCTGCGCAATACGCTCGGCGTCCTGCTGCTGCAGCATCGGCTGCAGCCGGACCGGACGGACGAGTTCCCGCACCGCATCCTGGCGCTGGACACGGGCCGCCGGATGCTGGCTTTTGCTCAACACGACGAAAGCCTGCCGACGCTGGCCGTCGACCTGGACGAAATCTCCGACTGCCGGCTCTGGAAGGAAAGCAAGGGCATGACCTTCACGGGAAGCAACCCGCTGGGCAGGACTCCCGAGCATGTCTCGGCCATCGGACTGGTCATCATTCGCCCGAACCAGGAATTGATAAAGATCCCGCTGTACACGGAGATCCTTGACGGTATCGGCGAACGCCAGCGCCTCGAAGAAGTGGCGGAAGAATGGCGCCTCCGCATCCTGGCCCTGTGCTCCTCCGGGCGGTCGCTCCGGTCGGCAGGCCAGGCATAGGAAGGCCGCTGCCGGGGTATTGGCCGTGGCGATTCAACGGCCGATACCCCTCGGGCGGGCACTTGCAAATATCCCTGAGATTCGTTCGCGTTGCGATATATTTCTATATTGCGGCGCTTCAGCAAAAAAGGCCGGCAACCGTTATCCGTAGTCAACCCAACCGACCAGCTGGTCTCGTTTCCGCGCTTAGCCTCTGGCTCAGTGCCGCGCTGCTGATCCTGATCGTTTTCAATCGCTTCAACTGGCGGGAAAACACCGCCCTGCAATGGGATCAGTCGGGTTATTACATCTACCTGCCGGCGGCGTTCATCTACCAGGATATCGATCGCTATGCCTTCTACCCGGAGCTCAACCGGCGTTGCCAGCTTGCCCCCGGCAGCGATTACTACGCGCTCTACCTCCAGGCTGAGACCGGCCGGAGGCTCAATAAATATCCGATCGGCGTCTCTCTTTTTCATGCACCGTTCTTCCTGGCCGCGCATGCGGTCACGAAGGCATTCACCCATTATCCCCCGGACGGGTTCAGTCCGCCGTACCGGCTCTTTATCTGCCTGGGGACGGTGTTCTGGAGCCTGGGAGGGCTTTGGCTGCTCCGGGCAATGCTGCGCCGCTATTTCAGCGACGGGATCACCGCCGTATGCCTGCTCCTGCTGCTGTTCGCTACGAACCTTTACAACTACACGGCCTTCGATCCCGGGATGAGCCATACTTACTCGTTCTTCCTGTTTGCCGCCGCCCTGTTTCTGGCCGATCGCTGGTCCCGGCTGGGGCGGGGATCGGACCTGGCCCTGCTGGGGCTGGCAAGCGGGCTCATAGTGATCGTGCGTCCCCTGAACGTGCTGCTGCTGCCGCTGCTGCTGATCTGGCAGCCGGGGAGCGACCGGGTCCGGAATCCCTTTACCCTGCTGCGGCACCGGCTACCGGCTTTCGCTGCGGCGCTCCTGCTTTTCGGCTGCGCGCTCCTGATCCAGTGCGCGTATTGGAAGTATGCTTCCGGGCACTGGGTGCATTATTCCTACGAAGGCGAAGGCTTCGATTTTCGCCATCCCAGGATCATAGACGGCCTGCTCAGCTATCGCAAAGGCTGGTTCGTCTATACGCCGCTGGCCCTTTTCGCTATCCTGGGACTGATTCCGCTGGGATGGAAACGGCCCTGGATCGCGGGCGGCATCGCCGCTTACCTGGCGCTCGTGATTTACGCGGCCTTCAGCTGGCATCAATGGTATTATGGCGGCAGCTTCGGTTGCCGGGTGCTGATCGAATCGCTGGCGGTGCTGAGCCTGCCGCTTGCCTGCCTGATCGCCTGGCTGTCGAAGTCGCCGAGGCTCGTTCGGCTCGCCGGCAGCCTGCTGCTGGGGCTTTGCCTTGCGCTGAATACCTGGCAGACCTACCAGTTCAATATCGCGATGATCCCGACGGACGGCAACACGAAAGAATGGTACTGGCGGGCCTTCTTCAAGCTCGAGAAGACGCCGGAAGACGAAGCGCTGTTCCGGAAAATCGTAAGATAGGGAGCAGGCTGCCCTGCCTGCTCCCTCCTGCATCGGTTCCTCAGTGCTCGTGCTCGCCGCCGTTGGTTTGCATCGCCATGAGGAAGAAAGCGCCCTTGACGGCGATCTTCGCACCGGACGGCAGTTCCTGCAAAGGATGCACCTCCGTATAGCCCAGGTCCGAGATGCCTTTCACGACCTGCCGCTTCTCGAAGGCCAGCTTACCGTCCGGCCTGCTGCCTTCCTGCAGCACGAAGATGTAGTCCTTGCCTTCGGCGGAGGCGATCGCCTCGTCGGGGACGGCAGGGCTGAGCTTCTCGCCCAGGCTGATGCGCGCCGTTACGGCCATGCCTTCGATCAGGCCCTGGCGGTCGTTGATCACGTGCGCATGCACGGGGACCGCTTTGGTCTCGTCGGCGAAGGCAGTGCCGATGGAGAATATCTCGGCGTCGTACTCCTTACCCGGCGCATTGGTGAGAGTGAAGTGTATGCGCTGCCCCTTCGCCAGCTGCGGCAGGTCGCGCTCGTAGACAAACAGGTCCAGGTGCAGTTCGGAATTGTTGATGATCTCGGCAACCGGTTCGGCCGCCGTTATCGATGAGCCGATCTCCGCTTTGATCCCGGAGATATTCCCGCTGATCGGGGACCGGAGCTCCAGCGCTGCGCTTGGGCTGCCGCTGCGGACACCCAGCGCTTCGAGCTGCCGGCTCAGCGCCTGCCGCCTGGCCTGGAGCCCGCTCAGCTCGGATTGGGCCTTCTGCACGTTCTTCAGCGGGGCGGCGTTCCCGTCGTAAAGCTCCTGCTGCCGGCCCAGCTCCTGCCGGGCAAAGCGAAGCTGCGCTTCGATGCCGATCAGCTCCTGCTGCAGCCCGGCGAGCTCGGTATTGGCGATCGTGCCGATCAGCTGTCCCTTGCGCACGGCTTGCCCGGGCTGGATATAGAGCTCCTTCAGTATGCCGCCGCTGAGCGAGGTCACCAGCGCCTTATTCTGCGCAGGTACGGCAAGATGCCCGCTTACGCTGAGGGCGCTGCTGAGATTCTTTTCCTCGATCGTCCCGGTCTCGATGCCGGCGGCCCGCATCTGTTCCGGGCGAACGGCAAAAAGCTCCTCCTCGTTCCCGTGATCATGCGGCGCTTCGGAATGGTCCGGCGTTTCGGGATGCCCCTGTTTGTCGCCGCTGCAGGCGCCGGCCAGCAGCAGTTGGGAGCTAAGTACGCAAAGGGACAGCAGCCGTCGCAGGCTGTAGTTCGGTCGAGATGAATATGGGTGCGGACTCATAGCCGGCTGAGATAGAAGTTAAGTTGAATGATATCCTGGTTGTACTGGTTCAGGCTTTCCAGCCAGGCCTTGCGGATATCCGTGGCCTGGTTCAGGAATTGGGAAAGCTCGGCGAAGCCGATCTCCCCGCCCTGGTATGCGAGCTGGGCCGCTGCTACGATACCCGCCGCCTGTTGCAAACCGGAGGTTTCGTAAGCGTCCAGCTGCTCCCTGCTGCGGGCCAGGCGCAGCCGGAGTTGCCGGAGCTGCGTATCGAAGGCGAGGCGTTGGGCCTGGAGCTGGGTTTCCTGCAAGGCGATATCGAGATGCGCGGCTTTCAGGAGCGACTGCTGGCCGGCCAGCCCGAGCAGCGGTACGCCTACTGTAAGGGAGAAGCCGGAGTAGGGATCCGGCAACCCGTACAGCCGTTGGCTGAAGAACCTGCCGGAAAATTCCGGCAGGGCCGAGCGCCGGACGACCCTGAGCTCCGCGGTGGCCGTGCCGAGCTGCTGCTGCTGTATCCGGAGGGCAGGGTGCAGCTCGCTGTCGTCACCGGGACCTGTGCCGGGCGTCGCTTTGCCCAGGAATCCCGGCAGCGGGTCCTGCAGGGAATCCGAGTTGAGCAATACCCTGAGCGCATGCTGCTCGATGCGTATCTCATCTGCGATGCTGCGGAGCTGCAGCCCGATCTCAAGACGGCGCAGATTGGCGGAAAGGCTGTCCAGGCCTGCGCTTTCCCCTGCCCGCACCCGTTTGCGGGCCACATCGGCAGAGCGCTCGTAAAAGCTGTCCAGCGAATGAAAAAGCTGCTGTCGCTGCTGGAGGTATGAGAGCGTATACCAGGTGCTCAGCAAGGCCCGCCGCAGC
>JASLDA010000086.1 GCA_030151745.1 Chitinophagaceae bacterium
GACATAATATAATCCAGCTTTACTCGCGCAGTTTAATACATGAACATCATCATCCCGATGGCCGGCATGGGCAAACGCATGCGGCCCCATACACTAACGACTCCCAAGCCTCTGATCCCGATTGCAGGAAAGCCCATGGTGCAGCGCATCGTGGAAGATATCGTCGCCACCAGCAACGAGTCTGTGGGCGAGGTCGTTTTTATCATCAACCCGGCCTTCGGCGCGGAGGTCGAGAAGCATCTCGTGCAGGTTGCCGGATCCCTCGGCGCGAAAGGAAAGATCGTTTACCAGGAAACGCCGCTGGGAACGGCCGATGCCATCCTGAAAGCCGGCGACAGCCTGCAGGGCCCGGTGTTCATCGCGTTCGCAGATACCCTGTTCAAGGCCGATTTCCGCATCGACCCGGAAAAGGACGCGATCATCTGGACCCAGAAAGTGGAAGATCCCAGCGCCTTCGGCGTGGTGAAGCTCGGCGAAGGAAATGAAATCGAAGCCTTCGTCGAAAAACCGGCGAGCTTCGTTTCCGACCTCGCCATCATCGGCGTCTACTACTTTAAGGATGGCGTCCGCCTGCGCGCGGAGCTGCAGCGCCTGATCGACGAAGACATCAGGGACAAGGGCGAGTATCAGCTTACCGACGCTATGGACCACATGCTGAAATCCGGGGTCCGCTTCTATACCGACCAGGTCGAAGAATGGCTGGACTGCGGCAACTACAGCGCGACGGTTTACACGGCCGGCCGTATCATGGACATCAAGCAGCGGGGCGGGGAGCGCATGCACGCAGCTTCGGCCACGGTTGAGAACTCGGTGATTATCCAGCCCTGCTTCATCGGTGAGAACGTGGTGCTGCGCAATGCCGTGGTGGGACCTAATGTGAGCGTCGAAAAGGGCGCCCGGATCGAAAACGCGCGCATCTCCGATTCCATCATAGGTGAGAACACTATGGTAAAAAACACCGTGATCACAAACTCCCTCCTGGGCAAGTACGTAAATTACAGTGAGAAGCCCCGGGAGCTGTCCCTGGGCGATTTCTCCACCCAATCATGATGCCTTCACCGATCCGCGTCTTGCTGGCCGCCCTCGTCCTCGCAGGCAGCTTCAGCGTAAGTTCCGCCCAGGATACGGCCGCCGCGCAGGCGCCGCCCAAGACGGCCCTCACCGATCAGCTCTACTACGATGCGATCAAGGCCCGTATACTCGGCGACGATGACAAGTCCGAGGCTCTGCTGAAGCAGGTCATCGCAGCCAGCCCGGATTCGTCGGCGCCCTATTACGACCTGTCCCGGCTTTTCTTCAAGGTCGCGAACGTCTCCAAATCGGAGGAGTACATACGCAAGGCCGTCAGTCTGGACGGAAAGAACAAGTGGTACCGGGAACAGCTGGCCAACGTGCTGGTGCTGCGGAACGACTATGCCGGCGCAGCTGGAGAATATGCCGCGATGGCCGCGGGGGAAGGCCTCAACGACGAGTACCTCGAGAAAAGCGCCCGGCTCTACCAGCGCGCGGGAAAATATCCCGAGGCGCTGGCGCAGATCAGGAAGCTGAAGGAAAAAAGCCCGGACAACGAGGACGCGCTGCGCCTGGAGCTGCAGACCTACCTCAAGATGAATGAGGTCGAGAGCGCGGCGAAAGTCGTACGCCAGCTTATCGCCCAGCATCCGAAAGAGCTGGAGTTCTATAAGCTCCTGATGGAAGTCTACCAGAGCAACAAGCAACCTGAAAAGGCCAAGGCCGTGCTGGCCGAGATGCAGCAGAAGTTCCCCGGAGATCCCAGCCTGCAGCTGACCCTGGCTTCCGAAGCGCTGAAGAAGGGCGATACCGCCGCCTTCCGCGAGTTCGTGCGCAAGGCCAGCGTGAATAAGGAGCTGGACGCAAAAAACCAGCTCGGCCTGCTGACGACGTACCTGTCGGTGATCGATCATGACAGCACCCAGAAGACGGAAGCCCTGCAGCTGATCGGGCAGATCGCGAGCCAGCACCCCGAGAATGTCGACGTGCTGCTGACCTATGCGCGTATCCTGGCGTTCAACGGGCAGAAGAAAGAGGCTTCCGAGCAGTACCGCAAGGCACTGAACATCGATCCGAACGACTATGAAGCCTGGGAGCAGATGCTGATGTCCATGACCGCCCCGGAAGATGCGGATTCCCTGATCCGCTGGACGGAGCGCGCCATGAAGCTGTATCCGAACCAGTCCATGGTGCACTATCTCAACGGCATCGGCTACTACAACCGGAAAGATTACAAGCAGGCCATCCGCAGCATCAACCGCGCCGTAGATCTCGCGCCCGAGGAGAAGAACGAGGAGATCTCCGATATGTACGGCTTGCTGGGGGATATCCACCAGATGCTGAAGGAATATGCCCAGAGCGACAGCAGCTACGAGCAGGCCCTGAAGCTGAACCCGCTCAACGCGACGGTGCTGAATAACTACGCGTATTATCTTTCGCTGCGCAATAAGCGGCTGGAAGACGCCGCGCGCATGTCGAAGGAGTCTCTCAAGGTGCGGCCGGGAGAGCCTACCTTCCTGGATACCTATGGCTGGATCCTGTACCAG
Organism: Chitinophagaceae bacterium; assembly: GCA_030151745.1. Classification (GTDB taxonomy): domain Bacteria; phylum Bacteroidota; class Bacteroidia; order Chitinophagales; family Chitinophagaceae; genus UBA1952. The sequence continues at coordinate 2,559 of JASLDA010000086.1, forward strand.
CAAGGCAAATACAAGGATGCCCTGGACTACCTGCGCCGCGCCGCCATGGCAAACCCGGATGCCACGGACGCGACGGTATGGGAGCATTACGGCGCCGCGCAATTCCGCAACGGCGACAGGGAAGGAGCCGTCGCTTCCTGGAAAAAGGCCAAAGCCAAGGGTGCCGAGAACCCGAATATCGATAAGATGATCTCCGAGCAGAAGCTCTATGAATAGGATAGCCTGGATCCTGATGCTGGGCGCCGTCACGGCCCTCAGCTCCTGCGGAGTCCTGAACCGCTTCCGTTCCCGCCCTGCGGCTACGGCCGTTCCCGTTCCTCCGGATTCGCTTGCCGCGCAGGCCGACAGCCCGCTGAAGCCCGGGGCCATTATCGACACGACGGCCGGGATACGGCCCGCGGAGACGCCGGAGCTCGCCGACGACTCGAAGATGGCCATGAGCTGGTGGATGGTGCCGCTTTCCTACGGCACCTTTTCCGGCAAGGCTAAAGCGCATTACGAGGGGCCGGAGGAAAGCCGGGACTTTACCCTGAACGTCCGCATAGAGTCGGGGAAGCGTATCTGGCTGAGCGTTGTAGGCAGCGCGCTGGGGATCTCCATGGAAGCCCTCCGCGTTTTCCTGACCCCGGACAGCATGATCGCGATCGACCGCATTCACAAGGAAGTGACCCGCGCGCCGTTCAGCGCGATCGGCAACCTGTTCCCGGTGCAGGGGGACTTCCACAGCCTGGAAGCGGTCCTGGTCGGCGCTAAGCTCCCCGCCGCCCCTGAGCTGCGGCTGAGGCAGGAGGATACGGCCGGGGACGCCATCGTACTAGCCGGGGCTGCCGGGGACGGGGAGCAGATCGTCACCTATCGCCGGGCAGACAGCGCAATGATCCTTCAATC
>JASLDA010000099.1 GCA_030151745.1 Chitinophagaceae bacterium
TGGGCGCAATGCATATCTGGTCGCGTCATCCAGCTGGTGAGCGCCTGACTTAAGCTTGGTCCTGGACTTGAACGCAACGATCGTGTCAGCGATTCATTTATCTCTTCGGATTCCTGGTTTGAACATTTGCCCTTAAACAAAATGTACCCCCAAAAACAAAACCGGCCCCCATCTCTGGAAGCCGGTTTAAACTTGGGTCGGGACGACTAGATTCGAACTAGCGACCCCTTGCACCCCATGCAAGTGCGCTACCGGGCTGCGCTACGTCCCGAAACCTCGGGGCCGGCCTGAAATCGATCCTGGTGCAAGCGCATCAGCTCGTTTCCCGCCAGTCGGGGAGCGCAAAGATAAGCCCCCGCGGCAAATCCGGCAAACATTTGCTTTCTTTAATCCGCAACCCGGCAAATTCTCCGGATCCCAATCTGAAATCTCCAATCTAAAATCTTAAATCCCCAATGGTCCTGCCTTTGCCCGGCACCATCGATGAGGTCGTCGCCCGCCTTGAAGGTATCATGGACGAATGCGCCCGCAGCGGCAGCCGGCTGGGGTTCTTCGCGGCGCTTTATCACAAGGTCACCTGCCGGGTACGCGAGGGCATCCGGGCGGGGGAATTCGAGGACAATGCCCGGATGGAACGGCTCGACGTGGTCTTCGCCAACCGCTATATCCACGCCTGGGACCGCTACCGGAGCGGCGAGGGGCCTACGGCTTCCTGGGATGTGTGCTTCCGCGCAGCCGGAAAACGCGGCCTGCTCGTACTCCAGCATTTGCTTCTGGGCATGAACGCGCATATCAACCTGGATCTCGGCATCGCTGCCGTAGAAGTAGCCGGGCCGGGCGGGCTTAAAGCCATCCGCAAGGATTTCAATGCCATCAATGGTATCCTGGCCCTGCTGACGGGCGATGTCATGAGCTCCCTGCGCCGCGTTTCTCCGCTGCTGTCCCTGCTCGGACTCCACGCCACGCGCTACAATTCGATCCTGATCCAGTTTTCGCTCTCCAACGCCCGCGACGGGGCCTGGTGCTTCGCCGAAGATCTCGACGGCAGCGGCGCAGCCGACTATCGGCGCATCGCTCTCGAGCGCGATGCCTCTATCGCAACTTTGGCCAGCGGCCTCACCCGGGCGAAGGGACCGGTCAGGCTCACGCTCGCCGTCATCCGCCTTTTCGAATGGAATAGTCCGCGGAAAATCCTTCGGGTCCTCCGGGAAGGCAGCCCGGCAAGGATCCGCACGGCGACGATGGAGCAGTGAGGCAATTGATCAATTGGCAAATTGACTAATTCCCCAACAGCCCTTTCATAAAAGCCCACTGCACAAGGATCATCGTCTTGGCATCGTTGAACGCGCCCTCGCGAAGCATCCGGAGGACGTCCTCGTATGAAAGCTCGATAAGCTCCAGCTCTTCGGACTCCCCGGGCAAGCCTCCCCCGGCGCCGGACCTGGTGACGCCTTCGTAGCTCGCGGCATAGAGGTACAGCCGCTGCGTGTGCACGCCCGGGCTCATGTATACCATTCCTGCGGTCTGCAGTTCCGTGATGTCATAACCTGTTTCCTCCTGGATCTCGCGCCTGGCGGTCGCTTCGGGCGCCCCGCCTTCCGTCCGCCCGGCGCAGACCTCCAGCAGCCGCCCGCCGGGATTGCCGTTCAGCGCGGTCGCGATCCGGATCTGCTTCACGAACAATATACGCCGCCTGCCGGGATGGTAGAGAAAAACCGCTACGGCATCGCCGCTGTCGAACACTTCCTGGTCGAGCTCCAGCTTCCCGTCCGTAGCCCGTACCTGCTGCAAGGTGCAGAAGCCTTTGTGCAGGGTCTTACGTTCTAGGATCTTCAGATCCTGTTGTTGCATACTCATAATTGCAGGCTGGGATATTCCCGGTTTCCGGACATCAAAAAGCCGCGCCTGCAGGAACAGACGCGGCCAGAATAAGTTCAGGCTCAGCGATAATGGCGGTAGTTGCTGTAACGCCGGCCCGGATTGTAATGCCCGGCGCCGTGCCCGTAGCCGCCGCCGCGGTGAAATCCGTGCTGCCGTTTCTGGTTCATCGGCCTGTCAAAGCCCGGCGGGCGACCGCAGGAAGCAAGTCCGATCAAGATCAAAGCGCCGAGCAGCAGGGTACGGATCAATGGCATAGATACAGGTTTGAGCCGGCTAATATAAGCAAGGAGTTCGTTAGTTGGCTGGCAGGGGCAGTTGAATAGTTGAGCAGGCTCATGTACTGCTTATGCAGGGAAGGACCGGTATGGGCTGCCCGATGTCGGATATTGAATGATACATCGTCATCAATCGGCTAAACATCGAACTGCATCCGGCTGAGCTGCTGATAAAGCCCTTCTTCCAGGGTCATCAGCTCGCTATGTGTCCCGGATTCCCGGACCTGGCCCTGGTCCAGCACGACGATCTTGTCCGCGTTGCGGATCGTGCTCAGCCGGTGCGCGATGACGAAGGAGGTCCGGTTGGCCATGAGCCGCGACAGGGCTTCCTGCACCAGGGCCTCCGATTCGCTGTCCAGCGCGCTGGTGGCCTCGTCCAGGATCAGGATTTTCGGGTCGCGGAGGATGGCTCGGGCGATGGCGATGCGCTGCCGCTGCCCGCCGCTGAGCTGTACGCCGCGTTCCCCGACCAGGGTCTGGTAGCTTGCCGGGAAGCTCGAGATGAATTGGTGCGCGTTCGCCTGCCGGGCCGCGGCCTCGACCTGCTCCTGCGTAGCGCTTTCGCTGCCGTACGCGATGTTTTCGAAGATCGTTCCGCCGAACAGGAGCACGTCCTGCGGCACATAGGCCATCTGCCGGCGCAGGGCGCTGAGCGGGATGTCCGCAGCGGGGCGCCCGTCGAAAGAAATTAACCCGCTGTCCGGCTTGTAGAACTGCAGCAGCAAGGCCGCGATCGTGCTTTTCCCCGCTCCGCTGGGCCCCACGAGCGCGATCTGCTGCCCGGCGCCCGCCGCCAGGCTCAGGCCGCGAAGCACCGGGAGCTCCTTTCGCGAAGGGTAGCTGAAATGCACATCGTCGAAGCGGACATCGCCGTGAATAAGCTCCGGAGCCGTCAGGGGCGCGAGTTCGGGCTCAAGCGGCTCGATAGGGTCGTTCAGCAGCTCACGCACGCGCTGGGTGGCGCCGATGGTCTTCTGCAGCTGTGAGAACAGCTCCGCGAAGCCGGCCATCGTCCCGCTGATGAACGCCGTATAGACGACGAATGCGATCAGGGACGAGGTCGGAATGCCGGTATGAATGCTGTACCAGACCACCAGCACTACGGTGCCGAAGACGGTGAAGATCATTGTCGAGGCGAAGGTGCCGCGCATGACGCCGTTCCTCACGGCCAGGTCGACGACGGCATTGATGCTGCGGTTATAGCGCCGTGTTTCATACGATTCGGACGTGAAGGCCTTGACGGTTGCGATGCCCTGCAGGCTTTCCTGCACCACGATATTGCTGTCGGCAAGCCGGTCCTGGGCATCGCGGGACGACTTCCTGATGAAGCGCCCGAAGACCAGCGCAATGGTTATGACCACCGGCACTACCGAAAGCATCAGCAGCGTAAGCTTCGGCGAAATGAAGAGTATGAGCCCTATGCCGACGACCAGGGTCAGGATGCCGCGCAGCACCTCCGCGAAAGCGCTGGTCAGCGTGTCCTGAATCTGCGTCACATCGGCCGCGATGCGGCTGCTGAGCTCTCCCGTGCGACGCTGCGCGAAAAATGCCATCGGCATGGCGATCAGCCTCCGGTAAATATCCTTGCGCATATCGGCGACGGCATGTTCTCCTACGCGGGTGAAGAGGTAGATGCGCATGAACGAAAACAGCATCTGCAGCACCAGGATGCCGACCATGGCCAGCGCTATCTGGCCTGGCGTGTAGGCCGCCTTCGCTCCCGGGACCGAGCTGTCTACGATGGCCTTGAGCAGGTAGGGGAAGGAGAGTGTCGTGAGCGAGCCCAGGGCTATGAACAGCAGCCCGGAAATAAAGGGCGCGCGATACGGGCGCAGGTAGCGGAAGATGGAGAGGGCTTCCCGGATATTGGCCTTGGTAAACGGGGCCTTGGGAAGATCGGCCTTGGGGCCGCGCGATCGGGACATGGTACGAAGCTACTCTGGCTGGCGGAGGCCCGGAAACCGGATCGACGAATATCCGTGCATTATCGGTAAGCGCGCCGGCATAGTCTTTAAGCGGTGTATAGCAAACGATACATCATGGATCAGGATAAGTTCAGCAAGGCCTGGGAGAAGGGTAAAGACGCCTTCCGCACGGCACATCCTCAATTGCAGGACGACGATATGCTCTACGAGCTGGGAAAGGAAGAGGAACTGCTGGAGCGGCTCGAGAAGAAAACCGGCAAGACCAAGAAGGAAATTACCAACTGGCTTCACATCATGGGCTGAGGGGCGGAGGCCCGGATCGGAGATCAGAACTGTGCGATCTGCTCCGCAGGCCTGGCCGGGACCTGGAGCCTATCGGGAAAATCCCCCCCCTGTCATACGGAGTCTCTGCGCTGCGCGCAACGATCATTCGGAAGGCTACAGTGGCGCTCCAAAGGCTTTTCCCGCCATGGTTCGACTCCGGTTCGCCCGAACCCGACCTCCGCTCACCATGACGGGAAAAGAGGTTCACGTAGCGATCTGTTACTGGCAGCTCTTATGCTGCGCGCCGTAATCATTAGGAAGATGACAATGGAATCTACACTGCTTTTCTTCCCTGTCATCCAGAGTTTGTCGAAGGACAGCAGGAAGAAAAGCAGTGCCTCCGGGGCTTTCCCTGTCTTGGTTCGACTCCGGTTCGTCGGAACCTGAATCTCCGCTTACCAGGACATGAAAGGTATGCGGAAAGACAGCCCGTCCCGGGGGCTGCTTCGGCCGCAGCCGCTTCGGATCAGGCTCGGATAATACCGTCTTCTATTGAGCATAGCGCTTTTGCAATGCACACTCAGGAGTAAGCAGGCCTCGGCGCGCATTGCGAGGGGCTGTCGTAAATAAGACCTAAGATTCCATGACCGATCAAGGACCGGAGCGCCCCGAAGCAAGCGGCGCCGGAAAGCTCTCGCCGGCTGCTTCGATTCCCGGATTTTCCGTCTCCGGGATTATTGCGCGGATATACCGCGGCAGGATTTGGTTAAATGATTGACGGATCAGGATTTAACGACAGGTGGCAGATAGTTATGATGCAATGCGCTATAAGTCTGCGTGTTGTATCTTTATATTCTTTCTTGCCGCCGTTACTATGGCGTGATCCTTCCGCAGCTTTCTGTTTTTACGTCCGCGGAAGCCCCGGTTTGCCTGTTGTTGCCGGGAATCTTTAAAATCCCGAATCATGAAGCAACGACTCTTCATCGTTTCTAATCGTCTGCCCCTTACCGTTGTTCAGGACGGCGGGGAAATTAGCTGCCGGCAGTCTTCCGGCGGATTGATATCGTCTATCAGCGCCTGGCTGGCCGCCGGTGGTCGCGGAGAGTTCAGCGAGCTGTACTGGGCCGGGGTGCCCGGCTGCGCTCCTGAAGCCTGGGAAGCCGTCGCCGGCGCAGCGGCCGACTACCGCTACCTGCCGGTATTCATCGAGAATACGAGGTACGAAAAGTACTACAACGGTTTTGCCAATTCCCTGCTCTGGCCGCTGTTCCACTATTTTCCCTCGTTCGCAGATTATGATCCGGATTGCTTCGAGGCTTATATCGCAGCCAACCGGGAGTTTGCTGAGGTGCTGATCCCGGAGCTGCAGCCCGGAGATGTCGTCTGGATTCACGACTATCATCATCTTCCGCTGGCCGCGATGCTTCGTGACGCCTGCCCGGATATCAGCATCGGCTTCTTCCTGCATATCCCTTTCCCGAGCTACGAACTGTTCCGCGTCATTCCCCGCCGCTGGCAGGAGATCCTGCTGCAGGGCATGCTGGGCGCAGACCTGGTCGGCTTTCACACGGAAGAATATACCCGCCATTTCGAGCACTGCCTGGAAATGATACTGCAGCTGCGCGTCGAGAACGGGCAATTCAGCTGGGAACATCGTAAGGTCCACACGGGCTCGTTCCCGGTCAGCATCGACTTCAATAAATTCCACGACGCCGCGCTCGAGGATTCGGTGCAGGAGAGCATCCGGCAATACCTGGAGATCAAGGGCGACCGGAAGCTCATTTTCTCCGTGGACCGCCTGGACTATACTAAGGGCATCTCCAACCGGCTCCGCGGCTATGAGAAGTTCCTGGCCGAGAACCCGGAGTACCTGGAAAAGGTCGTCTTCGTACTCAATATCGTTCCCTCCAGGGATGCGATCGTCACGTATGCCGAGCGCAAGAAAATGATCGACGAATACATCGGCAATTTCAACAGCCGGCTCGGGAACCTGGGATGGCAGCCCATCCTGTATCAGTACAGCCATCTTTCCTTCGAGGAGCTCTGCGGTCTTTACAACGCCTGCGATATGGCGCTGATCACGCCGCTGCGGGATGGGATGAACCTGGTCGCGAAGGAATTCGTAGCGAGCCGCAGGGCGGAGAACGGTGTGCTAGTGCTGAGCGAAATGGCCGGCGCGGCAAACGAGCTGAGGGAGGCGCTGCTCATAAATCCGAACGATGTGGATGAGGTGGCGGAGATGATCCGCCGGGGACTCGGTATGCCCGGGGAGGAGCAGCGGGCGCGGATGAAAGCCATGCAGGAGCGGGTGCGCAGCTTCGACGTGGTGGCATGGTCCAAGGCCTTCTTCCTGGCATTGCAGGGCGCGCGCCGGACGCAGCGCCCGCGCCTGCGGAAGACGGGCGCCGACGAGGACTGCAGCCCCGTGGCCCGGGCGTACCGCAACGCGTCAGGGCGCCTGATTTTACTGGACTACGACGGCACGCTCCGGGGCTTTACGAACCGCCCGGAGGCGGCTGTCCCGGACGAGCGTATTTTACAAGTACTGAAAGGCCTGGCTGCCGATCCTGCGAATGAGATCTTCGTGATCAGCGGCCGAGACCGCAAGGTGCTGGATGCCTGGCTGGGCGATCTTCCCCTTGGGCTTATCGCCTCGCACGGCGCGCGGTTCCGGCGGCGGGGCTGCGACTGGCAGCTGCAGGTCGCCGGGTCCGGCGATTCCTGGATGCCGGATGTCTCGCTGCTGCTGGAGGATGCGACGCGGCAGATCCCCGAGAGCTTCATCGAGGCTAAGGAGTTCAGCATAGCCTGGCATTACCGCGACGTACCGGAGGAGCGCCTTCCGGGGGATTTTTCCGGGCTGCGCTCGGGCCTGCTCGAGCTCGCGCGCAGCAAGGCGCTCGAACTGCTGCCGGGCAATAAGGTCCTGGAGATCCGCGCCCCCGAAATGAACAAGGGCGCTGCCGTGCGCCGCCTGCTGAAAACGGCCGCATATGATTTCATCCTGGCCATAGGCGACGATCGCACGGACGAGGATATGTTCCGC
>JASLDA010000104.1 GCA_030151745.1 Chitinophagaceae bacterium
TGGGCTGCATGGACCCGCCGGGGTAAGGCATGAGCTGCGTGGGCAGCAGGACATAGCCGGGAAAATCCTTGTAACGCTGCAGCAGTGTCTGCAGCATGGAACGGTACTGGCCGAGGCTCGCAGAGAAATACAGGTCCGTATGGACGATCAGCATATCCTGCTGCATGAGATCCGCGGCCGCGGTCACCAGGAACAGCTCGACATTGTCGGCGTAGCGAAAGGAGATGCTATGCTCTGAAAGCTGCGCCCGGAGCTTCTTCACGACCGGGTCGAGCGTGAGATCTGAAACGATGGTAATGTTCACGGAGGAGCGATTGGAAACTCTGCGATTGCGCTGGATCGGACATACACCTTTTGCCGTCGGAGAACAGGGCTTTCTTCCCGCGGCCGGACGTATCATTCAAGATCCTGCATGCTGCGATACCGCCTTAACGCTTAAATCTTTGAATCATGGAAAGGGTAGGCGCGTAGTCAAAGTTCCGGAATGCCTCGACGGTGATGGCCTGGAGCAGCAGCGGCTTTTTTACCCGTTCATCAAAGCCTTCGCCGAGCGTTTCAAATCCAAGGCGGGTATGCTGCCGGTACACTTTCTCGTTTTCCGTCAGCGTCTTGCAGAGAACCTGCTGCAGGCCCAGTTGCTCGAAGGCAAATCTGAGGCACAGGTATTCGCTCTCAATGGCCGCGATGGGGTTGGTGGCGATATACCTGCCGAAGTCGGCTTCGTAATCGGTGATATTGTACAACGAGCAGGTGCCGCTGAACTTCTCTTCCAGGAAAATGGAGAAGTTATAGTTCAGCCCCGCCTCCTGTTCCCGCTGCAGCCAGGAGATCTGGTCTTCGACGCTGCTTGTCTGGCCGGGGTTGGACAGGTACCTGTTATAGTCCGGATTATTGCGCAAGGCTATTACATCGCCTGCATCCTGCTCGCTTTGTTCGCGGAGCTGGGTGATAATTCCTTGGAGGATCAGCATGTTAGGTGCCACGGATAGAGTGAATGTACGTACAGCGCCTGTTATGCGGGGAGTCGCGGAAAGGCCGGGCGGTACCGGGTCGATACTGGGCTTCGCGGCGGCGTCCGGTGCCTGCTATCCGGGGGTAGGGCAAAGATAACCCCGGCCATGAATAAGTACCGTGTACGTTAACTTGCCTCTTTTTCACGATAGTGGTCCGAAATCCTGAACACGATGGTAAAATTTCTCGATCTCCAGCAAATCAATGAGCGGTACCGCAGCCGGTTCCAGGATGCGCTGAACGGTGTATTGGACAGCGGCTGGTTCATCATGGGCCAGAGCCTGGCGAAGTTCGAGGAGGCCTTCGCGCAGTTCTGCGGCGTGAAGCATTGCATCGGCGTCGCAAACGGCCTGGATGCGCTGATCCTGGTGATGGAAGCCTGGCGCGAGCTCGGCTACATGCAGGAAGGGGACGAGGTCATCGTGCCGGGGAACACCTATATCGCCAGTATCCTGGCCGTATCCCGCGCCGGCCTGAAGCCCATTCCCGTGGAGCCGGATATGAACACCTACCTTATCGATCCCGAGCAGGTGCGCCGGGCGATTACGCCGAGGACGAAGGCTATCCTGCCCGTGCATCTCTACGGGCGGCTCTGCGATATGGATGCCCTGGGCGCGATCGCGCGGGAGCACGGGCTTCGCATCCTGGAAGATTCCGCCCAGAGCCATGGTGCGATGCACAACGGCGTCCGCAGCGGCGCCCTGGGCGACGCCTCCGGCTTTTCGTTCTATCCCGGCAAGAATCTCGGCGCCCTGGGCGATGCAGGAGCCATCACGACCAATGACGACGAGCTGGCCAAGATCCTGAAGGCCCTGCGCAACTATGGCTCGAACGTCAAGTACTACAATATCTACAAAGGCATCAACAGCCGGCTGGATGAGCTGCAGGCCGCCTTCATGCTGCATAAGCTGCCCGACCTGGATGCCGACAACGCCCGCCGCCGCGAGATTGCGCAGCGTTACGACCGCGGGATCAGCAATCCCGCAGTGACCTTGCCGCAGATCCCCGCGGAAGGGGAAAGCCATGTCTGGCATGTGTACGTGGTGCGCGTGGCCGACCGCAAGGCCTTCCAGGAATACCTGACGGGGAGGGGCATCGGGACGGTGATCCATTATCCTGTGGCCCCGCATCACCAGGAGGCGTATCCCGAGCTGCGCGGCCTGAGCCTGCCGCTGACCGAGCAGATCCACGAGCAGGTGATCAGCCTCCCCATCAGCAACGTGATGAGCGATGCCGAAGTGGACGAGGTGGTGGCTGCCGTGAATGCATACCTGGCCTGACGAGCTGTAAAAGTCGGCCGCTTCGAAAAGTTGCCGACTTTTACAGCCTTGCTATGAAGTTCATCTCCACCCTGCTATGCTGCCTGCTGATCTCCGGTATCGTTACCGCTCAGCGCGGCGACCAGCCATCGCTGCGGACCATCGCCCGCATCAAGGCCGAGGCTTTCGACAGCTCATCCGTAATGGAAACGCTGTTTCAGCTTACCGATGTCAGCGGACCGCGCCTGACGGGATCCCCGGGCCTGCTGCGGGCGGAGCGCTGGGCGCAGGAGCAGCTTAAGAGCTGGGGGCTGGTCAATGCCAGGCTCGAGCCCTGGGGCGGCTTCGGCCGCGGCTGGGAGACGAAGAAATGCTATGTCGCGATGACGGCGCCTTATTATCAGCCCCTCATCGCCGTACCCAAGGCCTGGACCCCGGGCACCGGCGGACCGATTTCCTCGGAGGTCGTGCTGGTGAAGATCTCTAAGATCGAGGACATCCAGCAGTATATCGGCAAGCTGCGCGGCAAGATCGTCGCCTTCGCGCCGGCCGCTACCAATATGGCACTTGGCACCAAGGCGGATTCGCGCCGGTACACCGTGGATGAGCTGTCGCAGATGGAGGCAGATCCCCATATGGACGATGCTCCGGACAACTCCTATGCGGAGCGCCGCGAGCAGATGCGCGCCCTGGCCGCATTGCGGCTGAAAGCCGATTCCATTTTGATCCGCGAAGGCGCGATTGCCGTGATCAACGGCAGCCGCGCCGGCAGCATGGGCACCGTCTTCACCTCAAACGGCGCGCCTTACGCCTGGAATGCGAAGCCCGTGCTCCCGGCAGTGGAAATGGCCACCGAGGATCTGAACCGCATCACGCGCCTCCTGCAGGCCGGCCGGCAGGTCAAGATCGAGATGGAGATCAATAACGAGTTCCATGCGACGGACTCCACGGCTTACAATGTCATCGCCGAGATTCCCGGCACCGATCTGAAAGACGAGCTCGTGATGCTGGGCGCACATATCGATTCCTGGCATGCCGCTACCGGCGCTACCGACAATGCGGCCGGCGTAGCCGTGATGATGGAAGCTGTGCGTATCCTGAAAGAGCTGGGCGTAAAGCCCCGCCGCACGATCCGCATCGCGCTCTGGAGCGGGGAGGAGCAGGGGCTGCACGGTTCCCGCAACTATGTGAAGAACCACTTCGGCGATGCCGCGACGATGAAGCTGAAGCCTGAGCAAGCCAGGGTTTCCGCGTATTTCAACCTGGATAACGGCGCCGGCAGGATCCGCGGGATCTATGCGCAGGGAAACGACGAGGTGGTGCCGATCTTCGAGGCCTGGCTGGCCCCTTTCAGGAATCTGGGAGCGGAGACGGTCACCATCCGCAATACCGGTTCTACGGATCATGTGCCCTTCGACGCGATCGGCATTCCCGGCTTCCAGTTCATCCAGGACCCGCTGGAGTATAGCAGCCGTACGCACCATACCAATATGGATACATATGACCGCGTGAACAAGGCGGACCTTCAGCAGGCGGCGATCATCGTAGCATCCTTCGTGTACAACACGGCGATGCGGGACGAGAAGCTGCCCAGGAAGGAGCTGCGGAACCGGGGTAAATAGCAGCGCCTGCTTCCCGGTCTTCGTTACCTGCGGAACGCCGGGATCGCCTCCCCGCATTATCAATCTTCCTGCGGAACGCTATCTTGGGGCGATTTCCGCAGCTCCCCGCAGCTATGCCTCTTTCCCGCAAAGCCTTTCTCCGTCATGCCGCAGCTTTCGCGGCAACCGCCGCAGGCGGCTTGTCGGCGCTGGCCGCAAGGCCCCCGCTGCCGGAGGCCGGTGCAGCGCAGGACGAGGCCTACTGGAAGGCGGTGCGCGCGGGTTTCCCGCTGAGTACCGAATGGGCTTATCTCAACAGCGGCACGCTCGGCCCCTCGCCTTATCCCGTGATCGAGGCCACGCACGCGGGCATGCTGCGGGGCGACCAGCTTGGCCAATATGACGGCTATGAGCTGGCCGCGAAAAAGCTGGCTTCCTTCCTGGGCGCCGGCCAGGACGAGATCGCCCTGACGCGCAATACCACCGAAGGCATCAACATCGCCTGCTGGGGGCTGCCGCTGCAGCGCGGCGACGAGGTGATCGTCACCACGCAGGAGCATGTGGGCAACGCCTTTCCCTGGCTGAACCGGCAGCGGCTTCACGGCATAGTGCTGCGCGCCGTTGCGCCCGCACCTACGGCAGCGGAGACCCTCGCCCGCATCGAAGCGCTGATCACTAAGAAGACCCGGGTGATCGCAGTCCCGCATATACCCTGCACGCAAGGCCAGGTGCTGCCCTTGCGCGAGATCTGCGACCTGGCGAAAGCGAAGCGTATCTACACCGTATTCGACGGCGCGCACGGCGCGGGCATGATACCCCTCGATCTGCATGCCCTGGGCTGCGATGCCTATGCGGGCTGCTGCCATAAATGGATGCTGGGCCCCAAGGGAACCGGCTTTCTGTATGTGCGCAAGGCATTCCAGGAAACGCTGCAGCCTTATTTCGTAGGCGGCGGAGGCGATACCGGGACCTGGAATATGGCCACGATCCCCATAACGACGGCGGACTATGTCGATTCCGCGCATCGCTATTACAGCGGTACGCAGAACCTCGGGCTCTGGAACGGCGTCGGCGCCGCCGTGGATTTCCTGGAGCGGATCGGTATGGAGGCCGTGTATCGGCGCTGCCGCGTCTTGACGCAGTATCTGCGGGACGGGCTGCAGCAGTACGGCGGCCGCGTCGAGCTGCTTACCCCTGCGGAGGACCGCTCGCAGGGCGGCATTACGAGCTTCCGCATACAGGGCGTCACGCACGACGCTTTTTTCAAGACCTGCCTGAACCGGAGGGTGCGCATTCGGTCCGTGGCCGAGAACGGATTCGACGCCCTGCGGGTGAGCGCGCATATCTTCAACAGCAAAGCGGACCTGGACCGGCTGCTGGAGCTGGTTTCAGAGGCGATTCAATAGGATGGCCCGGTGCGTCGCTCAGAGCCCTTCGCTCAGCTCCAGCCACCGCATTTCCTTCTCCTCCAGCTCGCCGGTGATCTGGGTGATGCGCTCGGTCAGCTTCTGCAGCTCGGCATAAGGCAGGTTTCCGCCGCTCATGGCCGCAGTCACCGCTTCCTTCTCGGCTTCCAGTGCCGGGATATCCTTTTCCAGCTGTTCGAACTCCCGTTGCTCTTTGTATGAGAGCTTTTTCGCCTTTGCCGGCTTCGTGTCCGCGACGGTTGATTGCGCGGCCCCGGCTGCCGATTGCACATTGCCGATTGCCGATTGCTTATTTCCCGCTGCCGCCCGCTCCTGCTCCTTCTGCCAGATCCGGTACTCGGAATAGTTTCCCGGGAAGTCCCGGACCTCGCCTTCGCCCTCGAAGACCAGCAGGTGATCCACCAGCCGGTCCATGAAGTAACGGTCGTGGCTGACGATCACCAGGCATCCCGCATACTCGCTCAGGAAGTTCTCGAGCACGCCGAGAGTGGCGAGATCGAGATCGTTCGTGGGCTCGTCGAGGATGAGGAAGTTGGGATTGCGGAACAGAATCGAGAGCAGCTGCAGGCGCTTCTTCTCGCCGCCGCTGAGCGCGCTGAGGTAGGTGTATTGCTGATCTGCGGGGAAGAGGAAGAGCTCCAGGAACTTCGCTGCGCTAAGCGAGCCGCCGTCGGCCAGGGGAAAGTTCTCGGCGATATTCTTCACGTACTCGATCACGCGCATATCCTCCCGGATCTCGAGGCCGCTCTGCGAGAAGTTGCCGAACACGACGGTGTCGCCGATATTGATCTTGCCGCTGTCCTGGGGCTCATAGCCCTGCAGCATCTGCAGGAAGGTCGATTTGCCGGCCCCGTTCTTGCCGATGATGCCGACGCGCTCGCCCTTTTTGAAGGTATAGTCGAAGCCTTTCAGGATGACCTTGTCGCCGAAGCTTTTGTAGACCTTCTTCAGCTCCGCCACCTTGCCGCCGAGGCGGTTCATCTTCATCTGCAATGAGACCTTGTTGTCCTCGATACGCTGTTTTGCCCGGGCTTCCACGTCGTAGAAGTTCT
>JASLDA010000116.1 GCA_030151745.1 Chitinophagaceae bacterium
CCTGGCGGCAAGAGCGGCGACCTGGTCCGCTGCGGCAGCCGCGCCGATACCGCAGAAGATCGTCACCTTTTCTTCGCCGTTCAGCAGCCCGGCCAGCTCGTTCAGCTCGTCCTCCGAAGGCGTCAACCGGGGCTGCGGCCTGAAAACCTTGTCGGCGCTGACGCTTTCGACTGCGTTCGAAGCGCTCAGGTCGCCGGGCAGCCCGAATACGGCCACGCCGCGGCGGTGCAGGGCATGCTGCAGCGCGGCCTGAAGCATGCGGGGAGCCTGCTCCGGGGTCGTTGCAAGCTGGTTGTAGCAACTGCAGTCGTCGAACAGCTTGGTGATATCGGTACTTTGAAAATAATCGGTGCCCATGTTCCCCGTATCGATTACGGAGGCTATCGCTATTACGGGGACACCGTTACGGTGCGCGTCGTAGAGCCCGTTGACCAGATGTACATGCCCCGGGCCGCAACTGCCTGCGCAGCAGCCGATCCCGTTCAACTCGGCATCGGCAGAGGCCGCATACGCCCCGGCCTCCTCATGCCGCACATGCACCCATTGAATCCGCCCATCCCTGCGGATAGCGTCATTGAAGTGATTCAGGCTGTCGCCGGTGACGGCATAAACGCGCTTTACGCCGGCTTCAGCCAGCATGTCGACGAGCTGCGCGGCAATTATCTGCGCCATTGAAAAACGATTGATTGGTCCGGTAGGGTGCATGCACAATTCATGCCCCGCAGCCCTGCGCCGGAAAGATGGGGCCTGGAGCCGCAGGCGCCCCGAATTCCACACAGTATCGATCTCCGTTTTCCCCTCCCGGCAATTTAAAACGCCCCGGATAATCTCATTAACATTTGGAGCATGCAGATCAGTCGCAACACATATCTTGGCAAGCATATATCATAGCTATATTTTCGAGCTCAACTAACAACACAATAACAATTACAGTTCATGTTAATTTATAAATCTCTATTGACAATCTGTCCACTTTAGTTAAGATCAGATATTATTTTATTTTTCTTAGAAATGAAATTTTGATTTCCCGTTAGCAATTCATTTACCTTTGTGAAGCGTCTGTTAACGCCAGGCACGGCTTTATTAACAAGAGCCCAGTGAAGAAATAAAACCCGATTACGCAATGACCCAAAAAGTACCTATCATGAAAAAGCTCGACCTACCCACGACCCCAGCCCCGAACCCAACTCTCGGCAGTATGCTGCGCCGGGGCTTATTGCCGCTGCTGGCGCTTCTGTTCTGCGGCATGACAGCAAACGCTCAGGATCCGTTCACCATCTCGGGGACCGTACACCGTGACAACAACGGCACGAACAACGGCATGATCGACGGACCGGTTATCAACCGCGTTGGCTCTACGCGGCTCTACGTTTACCTGATCGACGGCAATGACAGCGTCGTGGACGCGGCCCCGGTCGGCGAGGACGGCACCTTTCAGGTGCAAGGCATTGCCTTCAGGAGCTACAACATATCGCTGAGCGCTGCCGTCAACCCGATCAATTCCGTTCACCCGCTGATCGTGCTGCCTACCGCATGGGTACCGACTGCGGAAGGTGAGATCACTCCCACCAGCGTAAACGGTGACGGTTATGCCGATCTGGGCATCGCCGTAAATGCCTCCGATGATATTATCGTACGCTTCGGCATCAACCAGCGCCCCGTCGGAAATCCCTATACGATCACCGACGATGTCCGCGATGCCTTCAACCAGAATTACATCACGTACCAGGCGTTCTCAGGCATGGATCCTGAAGACGGTCCGTTCACGACCGGCCTGATCGGGGGCCATATCGACCTGTTCCGTGCCAACGGCGGCATCCTGTTCTATAATGGTGTGGCCGTAACGGCATCCACTACCGCCGCAGGTACCCGCTTCTCCAACTTCGATACCTCCAAGCTGCGGTACTTCCTGCTGCCCTGGCTGCCGCACAACTTCGCCTACAGCCTGGTGGACAGCGCCGGCACCCCGCAATACGTACCGAGCATCGTGACTATGGCCGTCGCACTGCCGGTCGACCTGCTCAGCTTTACAGGCTATACATCGCAAGGCATCAATATCCTGGAATGGAGCACAGCTTCCGAGCGCGTCAACAGCGGCTTCATCCTCGAGCGCTCCGCAGACGGGGCAAACTTTGAGGAAGTCGGGCAGGTACCGTCACAGGCCCTGTACGGCAGCTCCAACACGACCCACAACTACAGCTTCCGCGACAATACCGTCCGCAACGACGTACCGTTCTACTATTATCGCCTCCGCCAGACCGATGTGGATGGCTCCGTAGCGTACAGCAAGATTATCAAGCTGACAGCCGGCAACGGCGGTACCCGCGGCAACAATGCCCCGCTGAATACGTACCCCAACCCTTCGACAGGCGCGCTGATGATCGACTGGAGTACCGGTATCGATGAATACCAGGTCGCGGTACGGAACAGCGCCGGTACCCTGGTACTGTCGCAAAGCCTCAGCGGGTCCGGCGGTACGCTTCACAGCAAGTTGGACCTCGGCAATCTGCCGCCGGGCAACTATTTCATCAGCCTGAAGGCCGGCGAGCTGCAGCAGTCGCGGCAGATTACGCTGATGACCCGATAAATATGCATATGCCCCGTAAGGCAGGCCAGGCCCCGGTTTTTGACTGGGGCCTTTTTCGTTCAGAAGCCCGGAAAGGGAATTTCCGCCGCGGCTCCCGGCCGTAGCCGGTTTAAAGCAAGAGCGCTCCGGGAGTCCCCGGAGCGCTCTTGCTTTTTCGACCAGACCAATTGTCTCGTAATGAAGGGCCTATCGCCAAACCCATACCTGCGACGGGCCGCCCATCTAAGATCTTAAATATCAATTATTGTGCCGGCCCTCGCCGATCTCCTCGATCATCTTTTTGCAGAAGGCCGGCAGATCGGCGGGCTTGCGCGATGTCACAAGTCCGTTGTCCGTAACGACCTCCTCGTCCACCCAGGTAGCGCCCGCGTTCTCGATATCGGTCCGAAGCGATGGCCAGGACGTGACCTTGCGGCCCTTCAGCGCGTCTGCTTCCACCAGGGTCCAGGGACCGTGACAGATCGCGGCGACCGGCTTGCCGGCATTCATAAAGTCGGCGACGAAATTTACCGCATTTCTGTCCGTGCGCAGCGTATCCGGATTCATGACGCCGCCCGGCAGCACCAGCGCATCGTAATCGCCGGCCTTCACCGCGTCCACGGTCTTATCCACGGTTACCTCGCGTCCCCAGTTCTTCTCGTTCCAGCCCTTGATGCTGCCGCTTTTCAGGGATACGATCTCCACCGTCGCCCCGGCATCCTTAAGCGCCTGCACCGGGGTTTCCAATTCGGATTGCTCGAAGCCGTCGGTCGCCAGCACGGCCACCTTCTTGTTCTGAATGCTTGCCATTGTTTGTTTATTTTCCGCTGTGCGCGACTAAAACAATGCCAGTGCAGGCTCAACCGGGACACGCCGGGCAGGAGGTGTACAACGCCGCGAGCGCAGATTTTTACGGAAGAGGCCGGCTCCTCTAGACCGTACAGGTAGATTTTGCCGCCGGCCAGCTGCGCCTGGGCGTCAAGGAATATCCCCCTCAGCAGCGATGCCGGACGAGTTTCATGAAGGCTCGACAGGCGCTTGCAATGAAGCGCTTCGATTACTGCTTGTTCAGCGAATCCAGGAGCTGTATCTCCTGCCGGCGGACAAGTATCAGTTCCTGGTCTCCGCTTGAATCGCCTTCTGCGGAACGGAGCACAAGCCTAAGTTCCTGCAGGCGCAGCCCGCTGTAGCGTATCAGCTGCCTGTTCTGCGACTTCATTTCTGCCGGCAGGTCCATGGCACGACCGGCCTCCGCCAGCTGCAGGTTTTCCTCCCAGATTCCGATCGATGCATTGAGTGCGTTCTTATAATCCGGCCCTTCCGCAGGATAGGGGGCCTGGATCATTTTCTGGAAGCGGGCTTCGTTTGCGGAAAACGTTTCCAGGTTATGCTGGTAGGTCACCGCATCGTTGTGGATATGCGTTGCGGCGAACACGAAACCCGCAGCGGCGACGGCCGATACGGCAAGCAGAACGGTAACGCGCAGCTGCGGCAGCTCCGGCCGGCGCAGGGACGGATAATATGCATACCCGATGAGCATACCGCTCAGCAGCCCGCCGATATGGGCGGCATTGTCGATGCCGCCGCGCATGCCGAACAGGAGGTTGTAGCCGACAAAAATCCCGATCGAAGACAGCATGCTCTTGCGGGTATCCTTCTCGATCAGGTTTGTAGTGAGCATCGCGAGGAAGACGCCGTACATGCCGAAGATGGCCCCGGAAGCTCCGGCGCTCAGAATGATCGGATGCCACCAGAGGCTGGTCATGCTGGCCGCGATCCCGGTCACGAGATATGCCAATCCAAAGCGCAGGCTGCCGATCCGGGGCTCCAGCATCGCGCCGATATAGAGCAGCGCGTACATATTCATCGCCAGGTGGATGATCCCGATATGGATGAATACATTGCTGAGCAGGCGCCACCAGCCGCCGGAGAGCGTATCCGGTGTGAAATTCGCGCCCCAGCGGATCAGCACATCCGAGGCGGGATTCATGATCGACGCTCCGTTCATGAGCATCAGCACGAACACGATGATATTGGCAATAAGCAGAACCGGCGTGACGGCATAGCCACGCACCGGCCGGAACATGGAAAAAGCGTCCGCAGCCCGTTCCCGGGCGGTGGGCGGTGGCAGCAGGAGGCGATCTTCCTCCGCGGGAGTCAGCAGGGCGCCGAAGTCCCGGTAGCGGCTCCGGCGCTGGTCGGAGGTAGTCGACGCAAGCAAGGTCTGAAAAAGCTCCAGGAAACGTTGGAGGACCTTACGGTTCTTACCCATATCCCACATCTCGCTGCCGGTGCTGCTGCTGGTGATCAGCATCGTGTCGCTCCCGAGCTTCAGCACGAACTCCGAGTTCCATTGCAGGCGTTTTGACGCGGTATGCGCTACCATACCTGCGTCGCTGATGTAGATAATGGTCCAACCGAGGGTCTCGGCCGCCATGACGGCCAGGGCCAGGGCCTCGTGTGGAGGCAGTCCGTTCAGCTCGGTCTGCAGCTGTGTCTTTGGAGTAAAGCCGATCGCCATAGTATGGCGACAATGTTACGAATGCCGCGCAGATTAAAGCCGGATGTTCTGCCTCATGGCAATTCATTGCATCGCGGGCAACAGATCAGTTCCGCAGCGGCTTCCCGCTGGTCAGGATGCTTTGCAGGCGCTCCAGCGTCTTGCGCTGCCCGCTCAGCGACAGGAAGGCTTCACGCTCCAGGTCCAGCAGGTATTGTTCTGAAACCAGCGTCGGCTGGCTCAGGTCGCCGCCGCACATAACGTAGGCCAGCTTCCCGGCGATGAACTTATCGTAATCGCTGATATAGCCCCCGCGCCACATGCCGTGAACCCCGGCCAGGATCGGCCCCATGCCGGCGCGGCCCTGCACTTTGATGTCCGTACGCTGGACCGGCTGCGTATAGCCGGCCTCGTGCAGCAGGAGCACCTTGCGCTTTGCGTCCGCTACGCGGCGGTCCGGGTTCATGGAGACGGCATCGACGCCCTTGCGGAAGATCGCCATGTCGTAGGCCTCCTGCGCGGAGGTCGCCACCTTTGCCGTGCCGATATTGATGAAGAGCTGCTGCAGGAAGTTCATCTCTATGTCCTCCTTGATCGTGCGGTCCGCGGCGCGCAGCGCCAGCTCCTTGGTGCCGCCGCCGCCCGGGATCAGTCCCACCCCAAGCTCTACGAGCCCGATATAGGTTTCGGCGGCCGCCTGCACGGCGTCGGCATGAAGACACATCTCGCAGCCTCCGCCCAGTGTCATGCCATGCGGAGCTACGACCACGGGCACGCTGCTGTAGCGCAGGCGCATCGTGGTCTGCTGGAACTGCCGTACGGCGAGGTCCAGCTCGTCATATTCCTGCTCCGCGGCAAACATGAAGATCAGTCCGACGTTGGCGCCGGCGCTGAACTTGTCGGAGCCGTTGGCGATGACCAGGCCCTTGTACTTTTCCTCGGCGATGGCGACGCTTTTCATGACGCCTTCCAGCACTTCCCCACCGATGCTGTTCATCTTGGTATTCCAGCTCAAGGCCACGACATCGTCGCCGATGTCCACGAGCCTGCAGGCGCTGTTCTTCCAGACCGTCTTGTCGCCGTAGTTTTCCAGGATGATGAACGTGCCGGCCGTGGGAACCGGCCGGTAGCTCTTAGAGGAGATATCGTAGTAAAGCTTCTGCCCGTGCTCGGTTTTATAGAAGGACTTGTTGCCGCCCGCCAGCATCTCGTCCACCCAGGGCGCGACGGAGATGCCGGCTTCCTTCATCTTGCTCAGAACCCGCTCGACGCCCAGCGCGTCCCAGCTTTCGAAGGCGCCCATCTCCCAGCCGAAGCCCGCCTTAAGACCGTCGTCGATCTTATAAAGCTCGTCGGCAATCTCCGGTATGCGATGCGAAACATAAGAGAACAGCGCGTGATGGAAACTGCGGTAGAAATCCCCGGCCTTGTCCTTACCTGCGTAAAGAGCCCCCAGCCGCTGTTTCAGGTCGTCTATGGGCTTGGCCGCTTCCAGGGTGGCGAACTTAGATTTCTGCTTAGGACCGTATTCCAGGGTCTCTAAGTTCAGCGTAAGGATCTCGCTCTTTCCCTTGCCCCCGACAGGCGCCGTTTTCTTTTCGTCGCCCCGTTCCTCGGGGGATTTGGTAAAGGTGGCATCGCCTTCCCTGACCGCGGCGGCCGTATCCTGACCGGTAGACGGAGGCGCCGTCACCTTCTTGTAAAAGCCCTGCTTCGTCTTATCGCCGAGCCATTTATTCTCGACCATCTTCTCGAGGAAAGCGGGCAGCTTAAACAGCTCGCGCGCCTCGTCGTCCGGAACGGCCTCGTAGAGATTCCTCGCGACGTGGACCAGCGTGTCGAGACCTACGACATCGCCCGTGCGGAAGGTCGCGCTCTTGGGACGCCCCATCACGGTTCCGGTAAGCGTATCGATCTCGTCGACATTGAGGCCGAGCTCCTGCATGGCCTTGAATACCGCCATGAAGCCGAAGACCCCCACGCGGTTCGCGATAAAGGCCGGGGTGTCTTTGGCGAGCACGGTCGTCTTCCCGAGGAAACGGTCGCCGTAGTCCATCAGGAAATCCACCACGGCCGGGTCGGTTTCCGGGGCCGGGATGATCTCCAGCAGCCTCAGGTAGCGC
>JASLDA010000121.1 GCA_030151745.1 Chitinophagaceae bacterium
ACCCAGCAGCCGGAACACTTCTTCCAGCCTCGCCACGTGCTGCCTCGTCTCTGCAAGGTGCTTGCCCAGCAAGGCTTTCAGGCTTTCCGAGCTCGCGGCCGCCTGCATTTCCGGGATAGCCTCCAGCAGCTTGTTCTCGGCCCGGTACATGTTCCGGATCTCGCCGGTAAAGAAGTTGCGCAGCATGCCGCCGGCGCCGCTTTCGCCTTCTGCGGGCCTAGGTGCGATACGTGTTTCGCGGGCGTTCTCTGTGATCATCGTCATCGGTTTTGTTGCCTTTGGCCGTGCAAGATGATGCCAGAGCGGACGGAGCAGAGGGCATGGTTTTGAAATCTTCGCCGCAGGGAAATTCACGACACCAATCTTAAATCTCAGCTCTTAAACCTGAATTCTCATGAAGGCCGCCGTTTTTCATTCAGCCCGCAATATCTCTTGCGATACCGTAGACGATCCGACGATCAAAGATCCCCGGGATATCATCCTTAAAGTGACAGCCACGGCCATCTGCGGTTCCGACCTCCACATCTACAGCGGCAGCCTGCCGCAGGCCCGGCCTATCGTAATGGGCCACGAATTCATGGGCATCGTAGAGGAGGTTGGCTCCGAAGTAAGGAACCTGAAGCGCGGCGATCGCGTCGTGGTGCCCTTTCCGGTGGCCTGCGGTCATTGCTTCTTCTGCAACCATGATTTTCCCGGGAACTGCGAGAACAGCAATCCCGAACATTACGGTCCCGAAGGAGGCGTACTCACCGAGAAAGGAGGCGGGCTCTTCGGCTACAGCGACCTCTACGGCGGCTACGACGGCGGCCAGGCGCAATACGTGCGCGTCCCTTATGCCGACTACGGTCCGCGCCTGGTGCCTGAAAACCTGAAGGACGAAGAAGTGCTGTTCCTCACCGATATCTTCCCGACCGGCTATACCGGCATCGACTGGGGCGAGGTAAAAGGCGGCGAGAGCGTGGCCATCTTCGGAGCCGGCCCGGTAGGCCAGATGGCCGCCAAGAGCGCCTTCCTGCGCGGCGCGGCGCGCGTGATCATCGTCGATACGCAGCAGTACCGCCTGGACAAGGCGCGGCAGACTTCCGGCGCGGAAACCATTCTCTGGAAAGACGGCGCCAAGGACGTCGTCGCGCAGATCCGCGACATGACCAAGGGCCGCGGCGCGGACGTCTGCGTAGAGGCCGTCGGCTACGAGCCGGATCGGAATATCCTGGAAAAGGCCAAGGCCGTCATCAACATGGAAGTGGGCTCGCCGAAGGTCCTGGAAGCATGCATGAGCGCCGTGCGACGCAGCGGCATCGTCTCCGTCCTCGGCGTATACGGCAGCCCGTACGACAACTTCCCTATCCACCAGCTATTCGACAAGGGACTCATCCTGAAAGCAGGCCAGGCGCCAGCGCATAAGCATATCGACAAGCTGATGGCTTTCGTCTCCGAAGGCAAGGTGAAGCTGGACGATATCATCACGCACCGGCTGCCGCTGAGCCAGGTAGCGCACGGCTATGATATTTTCAAGAAAAAGGAAGACGGCTGCGTAAAGGTGGTGCTGGATCCCTGGGCCTGACAAGGATCCGGGCTTGCAGACTGCCGGCTGATACGGGTAAAGAACGGCCGCGCAAGCTCAAACGATCGTTAACTGATTGATAATGCGATGATTATCCACGCCAGCGGCCTGATGTTTATGCATCGGTTACTGTAGCGGCTAAACCTGCTGACTATATATCAGAAGCCCCTGTGCTCTTTACAAGCACCGGGGCTTCATGCTTTTGAGCACGGAGCTTTCCATCCTGCCGGGTCATCGACGAATTGCCCCGCCGCCCCATCTTTGTGCTATGTCCCGCTCCTGCCTGCTCCTGCTTTTAGCCTTCCTGCTCCTTTCCTGCGGGAACGATATGCAGCGCGACGAGAGCCGCGGCGTGTTCCGCCTGAATCTCTCGTCCGGCGCGCTTGAGTCCCTGGATCCGGCCTATGCCAGGGATCTGTACACTATGTGGACGACGCATATGATCTACAATACGCTCGTGGAAACGGATTCGGCGCTGGGGCTCGTGCCCTCGCTGGCCACGGGCTGGGAAATCTCGCCGGATGGCCTGCGCTACCGGTTCCGGATCCGCAGCGGCGTACGCTTCCAGGGCGCGCCGGAATTCCCGGGCGGCAAGGGCCGGCTGATGACGGCCCAGGATATCGTTTACTCGTTCAAACGTCTCATCGATCCTGCAATCGCCTCTCCCGGCGCATGGATCTTCAACGACCGCATTGCGGCCGACTCGCCTTTCAACGCTATCGACGAGCATACCTTCGAGCTCAGGCTCCGCGCGCCTTTCCGGCCGATGCTGCCGATGCTGTCGATGCCCTATTGCAGCATCGTTCCGAAGGAGGTGGCCTTGCACTGGGGCAAGGACTTCCGGAGACATCCCTGCGGCACCGGCCCCTTCCGCTACTTCCAATGGGATGAAGGCACGGCGCTGACCCTGCATAGGAATCCGGACTATTGGGAAACGGATGCCTCCGGCAGGCAGCTGCCTTACCTCGACGCGGTGCAGCTGAGCTTTTACGACAGCAAGGCCACCGAGTTCATGCTGTTCCTGCAAGGCAGGCTGGACTTTGTAAACGGCATCGACGGTTCGTTCAAGGACCTGGTCCTTACCAAGCGCGGGCAGCTGAAGCCGGATTTTACAGGGAAATACCGCCTGGAGCGCAGCACGTACCTGAACACCGAATACATCGGCCTGCTGGCCGATACCTCGAACGCGCTGCTGCGCAATGCCCCTACCCGCAGCCGGCTGGTGCGGCAGGCCATCAACTACGCCATCGACCGGCGGCGCATCTCCACCTACTTCCGCAACGGGGTGGGCATTCCAGCGACCTCCGGCTTCATCCCGCAGGGCCTCCCGGGCTTCGACGCCGCGCGGAGCATCGGCTACGACTACAACCCCCAGAAAGCGGCTGCATTGCTGGCAGAGGCCGGGTTCCCCGGCGGCCGGGGGCTGGGTGTGCTGACCATCCAGACTCCCGACAACTGGGCGGACATCGTAAACTTCATCACGACAGAGCTCGCAGAAGTGGGTATCCGCGCAAAGACCGAGGTCATGCAGCCCAATATTCTCCGGCAGCAGATGAGCGCCGGCCGCTCGCCGGCTTTCCGCGGGCAATGGATCGCGGATTACCCCGATGCCGAAACCTACCTGGCTTTCTTCAACAGCAGATTGCCGGCTCCGCCCAACTATACCCGGTTTAAGAACGCGACCTTCGACCAGTGGTACGATGAAAGCATGAATCTGCCCGACGCCCAGCGCTGGGTCCGGTACCGGCAGATGGACAGCCTGGTAATGAGCGAGGCCCCGGTCATCCCCTTGTTCTACGATCAGCTGCTGCATTTCACGCAGCTCCGGGTGAAAGGCTTCTCCAGCAATCCGATGAATCTTATCGAGCTGAAACGGGCGCAGAAGGACTGACCCCCGTTCCGCTTCGGCAGCGGTATCCGGTACGTCATGCGGACTATCGCAGTCCGCCTGCGCCGAAGGAGAGCCCGAGCCCGATGACCAGCCCGCCGGGAGAGATCGAATTCAGCATCTGGACCGGGCCGCCCGTCAGCTCCGGCCCCTGGAGCTGGGTGAATTTTTTGCCGGAAGTCGGGATCGAGCCTCCGAGCTGGAGATGCCAGCGGTTGCGGCCCCTGCGACCGAGGTTGAAGAAGCGATAAGCCGAAAGCATGATATTGGTCTGTGGGTGCAGGTCGAGGGGAACGTCCATGGTACCGCCGCGGGTCTCGGCGTTCTGAAGCACGAAGTCGCGGATTCCGGTGCTGTACGTAAGGCCGGCCCCGAGCGCCCAGCCACGGTTGCAATCATCGAAATAGAAGCGGCCTTCCGCGAAGAACTTATAGCCCCAGCTGCTGATCCCGAAGCCGGTGCCGGCTGAAAACGAGGTATTGAAGGCGATGTCTATCTGGGGGCCGAAGATGCCGACGGCGTTGTTCATTCCGGTGCTGAAGCCGATGTAGAGGCTGGGACAAAGCCCTTCGTCTTTGTGCCGGCGCCCGTTGCCGGATTCGCCGCGCGGGCCGGCAGGCGAGACCTGAGCAAAGGTCGTGCAGGAAAAGAGTAGGGCGGTAAGGAAAAGGATTAGTCGGGCCATATGAAGGAGGATGCAGCCGGAAGCGGAATTCCGCGACATTGCGAATCACTAAAGTAAGGCAGCTGCGGATAGCTTGCAGCCTGACATAAAAAAGCCCTGCCGTTCTCACGACAGGGCTCAATTGCTTATTGCCTATTGCAGATTGCCTATCCGATTACAGGCCGAACGCATGCTTCACCTGATCGACGAAGTCCAGCTTCTCCCAGGTGAACAGCTCGACCTCCATCGACTTGGTCTCGCCGCTGGCGCTGCGGAAGATCTTGTTCACCGTCTGGGGTTCGCGGCCCATATGACCGTAGGCGGCGCACTCGCTGTACATGGGCTGGCGCAGCTTCAGGCGCTGCTCGATGAAATACGGCCGCATATCGAAGACTTCCATCGCCTTCTTTGCGATCTCGCCGTCGGTCATCTGCACCCTGGCGGTACCGTTAGTATTTACGTAGAGACCCATCGGCTTCGCGACACCGATCGCGTAGCTCACCTGAACGGTGATTTCGTCGCAGACGCCCGCCGCTACGAGGTTCTTGGCGATATGGCGCGTGGCATATGCAGCGGAACGGTCTACCTTACTGGGATCTTTGCCGGAGAAGGCGCCGCCGCCATGTGCCCCCTTGCCGCCGTAGGTGTCTACGATGATCTTACGGCCGGTGAGGCCGGTGTCCCCGTGCGGGCCGCCGATAACGAACTTACCGGTCGGGTTGATGTGGTATTCGATGCTGTCGTTGAACAAGTGCGCGTATTGCGGGTATTTGTGCAGGATGCGCGGGATCAGGATCTCCTTGACGTCCTTGGTGATCTGCGCCTGCATTACCGCTTCGTCGGCCCACTCGTCGTGCTGGGTCGATATGACGATGGCATCGATGCGCACCGGCTTGTTGTCGTCGCCGTACTCGAGCGTTACCTGGCTCTTGGCATCCGGGCGGAGGTAAGTCATGAAGGCAGCTTCGCGGCGAATGGCGCTCAGCTCGCGGAGCAGGTTATGGGCCAGGTCCAGGGCCAGCGGCATATAGCTCCCGGTCTCGTTGGTGGCGTAGCCGAACATCATGCCCTGGTCGCCGGCGCC
>JASLDA010000129.1 GCA_030151745.1 Chitinophagaceae bacterium
GGTCACAGGCCATCACACCGGATTGCATTACTGCCTTACGCCGGGTAAAAATTCGTCAACCTTCAAAAAATCAACAAATTCCGCCGCCCGGTCAGGAAGCAGCGGCTGCGGGATGCAGCGCCGTCCCGGCAAACTTTGCAACTCTTAACAAGCGCGGGCATGAATTATGATTCCCCAATATGCCGGTTGCGAAAATCCTCCGGTACCGTGAATATGATTACTCCCGCAGAAACAAGCCGCTTCGTCGCCGAGCACCTGCCCGGAGCCATTGGCCAGTCCCAGCGCGACGGCAGTATGTACCATTCCCTGGAAGCCCTTCGCGACTACGCCTGCGAGCGCGCCGCTGCGCACGACTTCCAGCGCCTGGGAGAATGCCTCCGCACCACGGAAGAGCTGTACCGCGACGGGGCCGAAAGCCTGCGCAACGCCGTAGAGAACGTGGTTGTCTATTCCATAAGCCGGATGCTGAACCTCGCCGGGAACCCGCGGCAGGTCCGGGAGCTCATCCCCGACCGGCTGCTCCAGCTCTATAATCAGCAGTGCATGCACGGCGGGTACTGATACCTGAAACAAGGCCGTCAACACTCCGCCCGCGCTTACAAGCGCAGGGACAGGCACCGCCATCGCCGTAACAGGCGCGCATGGGAGCGAAGCAATCAGTCCTCCGAAACCGCCAGCTCAACGGTCTGCACCGCCTTGCCGTCCGTAGGATCGGGATAGGCATAGCCTCCCTTGACGGCCTGGGGCGGGCTCAGCAGCGGGTCCCAGCCATAGCCGTAGAGGTAATGGTTCCCATGCTTCACATTGCTGAAAGTAGCCACAGGCAGGCCGTTCAGCGGAACGCAGCGCGCCGAGTCGTCGTAGACTCCGTTCGCCGGGGGATCCACCGAATTGTACTTGATGTAGATCATGCAGCTGTCGATAGGCCGGCCATGGTGCTTCGGCGTAACCTCCAGGGTAAAGGGAGCCGGATCGTCGCTGCCCTTACTGCAACTGGCCAGGGCTATCAATCCAGCCCACAGTATGTGTTTGTATCTCATAACCCAGGTTCTCTACCTAAAGTTACTAAATCGGGCATTCCCTTCCTTTGGCCGTTTCAGCCCTCAGGCTTGTCCCGATCGGCCTTCAGGAGGGCCGATCGGGGCTCCTAGCTTTGTATCGCAAACCAACCGGAATACCGGGCTATGATCACCGATCGCAACGCAATCGTCGCGGCGCCCGGGCAATGACCGTAGCTCTCTGTTCCCAACCCGCTTATATCGATCATCCGACTTCTCAACCTTTCAACGTTCTCAGCAATGAACTCCAAGATCTTCATCAATCTCCCCGTCGCCGACCTGGAGCGCTCCAAGAAATTCTACACGACACTTGGCTTCACCGTGAACCCGCAGTTCTCAGACGACAAGGCCGCCTGCATCGTCATCTCCGAATCCATCTACGTGATGCTGCTTATGAAGCCGTTCTTCCAGACGTTCACGTCAAAGAACATCATCGACGCATCGTCGAACGTCGAAGTGCTCAACTGCCTGATGGGCGATAAAAAGGAGGATGTCGACGACTTCCTGAAGAAGGCGCTTGAAGGCGGGGGCCGTAAATCCCGCGATATCCGGGACCAGGGCTTCATGTACGATGTCGCCGTCGAAGACCCGGACGGACACATCTGGGAATACGGCTGGATGAACATGAACGCCGTCGCGGCCGGCGAGCATATGCAGCCGGAAGCCTCCCAGAACTAAGCCGCTCTTATCCCGCCGCCCCGCCTTGCCGGGGCGGCGTTATTATCCCCGCTTACGAACGATGCGCCCAAGCAGGGCTTTCACATCGACAGGCGTATCGCTTCCAGGTTCCTGGAAACGCAGGCCATCCGTTACTCTTACAGCGAAGAGCAAGGGTGCATCCTGCCCCGGGACGGCGCGGCGCCAGGCGTCCTGGCCCACAGTAAGCAGCCGGGCCGAAGCCAGGTATTTTTTTCGCAGCCTGCGCCGATTCCAGCCCGCAAATCCTCCGTGGCCGCCGTCCTCCGGCACCTGCGTCAAATGGATCCAGACCGGGATGCCGAAGGTCTCCCCGATCCAATATCCCAGGCGGAGATAGATCTGCGGCGGGCAGAGAATGATCACCGCATCGTAAAGCACTTCCTGCAGGTGCATATGCAGCCGGTCGCGCAGCAATGCGTAGTTCCCGGGATTTGCAGCGGCATCGAAGAAGAGCGCGTTCCGCAGTCCCCACAAGGCTCCGCCGGTACGCGGCGGCTCAAACGGGATCCGGATCATGCTCACCGGCCCGGCTCCCTCCCCTGTAGTTCCCGGGGCCTGGGCGGCTGTACGGTCGCTCGTGACGACATCCACCCTGAAGCCCGCGCCGGCAAGGGCTTCCGCCAGGGCCAGCCGCTCGTCGGCAGCATTCGCGGCGGTCGAAGGCCAGAATTCACTTATGATCAGAAGGCGCGGCATCGGAGCGATGAGCTTGTATCAGGCAAGGACCAGCGGCTGCCGGCTCTCGATCCAGGACTCGATCGCCTCCGCGATATGCTTCGCCGCGAACCCGTCCCCGTAAAGCTCCGGATCATACCCGCCGGGCGCTTCGGCGACCCGGAGCGGGATCGACTCGATATCGTCGAACACCAGCGTATTCCAGCCCTGCTCCAGGGTCTCGGGCCATTCGGTCTCGCTGCGCAGCGTGATGCATTTGCGCTGCAGGAAATAAGCCTCCTTCTGCATGCCGCCGCTGTCGGTAATGACGCATTCCGCCCCGGCCTGGTACGAGACGGACTCGATATACCCTACCGGCGAGATCGCCCGGATATTGCCGTAGCTGCCGAGCATGATACCCGCGCCCTGCAGGCGGCTCAGCGTACGCGGATGTACGGGCAGGATCACCGGATGCGGCAGCTGGTCCAGGGTCGCGAGAATGCGGCGCATCCGTTCCGGCTCGTCGGTATTGTACGGGCGGTGAATGGTGCTGAAATAATAAGGCCCTTCGAGCATGGTGCGGATACGGGGCCGGGCCAGCATCACCATATCCCGCATCACGTCGCCACTCAGGATAACCCCCTTGTGCGCGATGCCTTCCTTGCGCAGGTTGTCCACGGCAGTCCGGGAGGGGCAGAAGAGCAGCTGCGACAGCGTATCGGCGACCACACGGTTCACTTCTTCCGGCATGCTGCGGTTATAGCCGCGCAGGCCCGCTTCGACATGGATCAGCGGGATGCACATCTTCGCCGCCATAAGCGCGGCGGCCAGCGTGCTGTTGGTATCGCCGTAAACCAGCACCGCATCCGGGCGCAGCCGCTCGCAGATCGATTCGATGCCGGTCATCATGATCGCGGTCTGCTCCGCCTGGGTCTTGCCGCTGCCGGCCTGCAGGTGGAAATCCGGCTCGGGGATGCCGAGCTCCTCAAAGAAGACCTCGCTCATATTTGCGTCATAGTGCTGCCCGGTATGCAGGGTCAGGGCTCGGAAACGCCGCTGCAGCTCTGCCTGCAGGGGGGCGTGCTTGATAAACTGAGGCCGGGCGCCAACTACGGATAGGATCGTCTTCATCACTGCGGGGAAACGGCCGATAACTGCGGCGCGTCGGGGAATTGTGCAAGATATTCAGTCTGCCGCTCACGGAAAGAATGCCGCAACCGGGCATCGCTACCAGCGGAATAATAGTAATGGCGCTGCGTCATTTCATCAGGGAACTTAGCAGCCACCAGGAAAACCGGCCGAAAACCCCGGCCGGCAGGATAAGCATATTGTTCAGCGCCGAACCGATACGGGGATGGCCAAGCACGGCGTTCAGCCCC
>JASLDA010000132.1 GCA_030151745.1 Chitinophagaceae bacterium
GGCGCGGGGGGATGCGCTTTGGCATAGGCGATGCTGTCGGCCAGCTTTTTCTCGTTGAATTGCTTCTGCGAATAGTTGTTATACGCAACATAGGCGATGAGCAGCACGGCCAGCAATGAGAAGCCCGTGACGGTATTACGATCCATTCAATAAAATACTTAAGCGGGCGCAAAGGTACCGATTAATGCCGGGCAAGCCGGGATTATCCGGCCGGCCGGCCGACGATTCACCGCTACGGACCGACAAATTGCGCGAGAGGCCGTACTATTGACCGTTGATCGTTCATATATGCTTCGAACTGTGATCCTTGAGGACGAACCGCTTATCCGGGAAAATACCGAGACCCTGCTGGCGGCTCATCCGGATTTTGTGCTCGTCGGAAGCGGCGGCAACATGGAAGAAGGCCGCGTGTTGCTTCGTACCACCAGGCCCCAGCTGTTGCTGCTGGACATAAACCTGGGCGACGGCCTGAGCTTCGACCTGCTTCAGGGCATCCCGGCCGACTGCGCCATCATTTTCATCACCGCGTACCAGGAGCATGCGATTCGCGCGATCAAGGTCGGCGCGCTGGATTTCCTGCTCAAGCCCCTGGACGAGGACGAATTTGCGGCAGCCCTGGACAAGGTCCGCTCGCAACGTCATTCCGGGCCGGCCGCCGAGCAGCTGACGATGGCCCGCAGGCAGCTGGAGGAAGGGTACAGCGACCGGGTCGCCTTGCGCGAGCTCCAGGTTGTACATATCGTCGAGCACCGGGATATCATTTATTGCGAAGCGGACCGCAGCTATACGAAGTTTCATCTTGCCGACGACCGCTCCATCGTGGTCAGCGGCGCCCTGAAGGACTATATCGATATCCTGCACCCCGGTTATTTCTTCCGCCCGCACCATTCTTTCCTGGTAAACCGCCTGTTCGTCACGCAATATGATAAATCGGGCATCCTGCACCTGAAAAACGGAGCGGAGATTCCCGTGGCGGTCCGAAGCCGGCAGGAGGTGCTGGAGCTGATCCTGGGCAGTAAATCCGGGGGTTTATGATCCTGCGGAACCGGATGGCCGGGCTGCTGCTGCATTGCGCCGCCGGCATGCTCATGCTTCTGGCGGCCTGCGGCCAGAAGCAGCAGGTTCGCCAGCCCAAGGAAGCTATCCAGCCCGAGCTGGGCTTGCCCGAGGATTGCAAGGCCGCGCTCCGCAGATGGATCGACAGCCAGCAGATCCGGGAGCGCCCCGAAGCCGCAGTCGGCGATTTTCGGCGGCTTTCGCTGAAGTATCCCTACGACCGGGACAGCCTTACGCATGCCATCCTGCGTTCCTACGAAGGCCAGGCCTGGGATGTGCTGCAGCAGTCGGACTCCATGCTGAGCTGTTACGAGGAAGCCGCCCTGTTCCTGGAAGCGCACCCGGAATTCATCGACCTGCGTCTGATGAGCTACCTTTTCAACGGCTGGGCGCATTATTACAAGGGGCAGCGGCTGACGGCGAACTACTACTTCAATAAAGCCGGGAACGAATTCGAAGACACCATCTACCTGGAGGACGGGAGTTATGTCGCAAGCAAATACAACTCGGTGGCGCGTGCCGGGATGTTGCTGGAGATCACCCAGCATGCCCGCGACGCAGGCCTGAAGGAACAGGCAGAGCATTATATCGGGAAAGCGCTCGCCTCGCTGGAGCAGATCCCCGGCCAGCGCCCGGACCTGGAAGCATTCGCGGACATCGAGGCCGGCAGGATCTACTCCAAATGGTATGATACCGCCCGGGGCAACCAATATTACCGCAGGGGCCTGCCGCTGCTGGAGCAATTGCAGGATACGGCGCTGCTGATCGCCTACTACGACAGCCGGGCGGGGGCCTTCCTGACGGCCCGCCGGTACGACAGCGCGCTGCGGTATTACCAGCTATGCTACCAATTGCAGCTTCAGACCGGCGCCGACCGCAAGACGATCGCCCTGACTCAGGCCGGCATTGCATCCGGCCAGACCGGCCTCGGCAATCATAAAGCCGCGGCCGCGGCCCTGCAGGAGGCTCTGCCGTTTTTTTACAAAGACAGTACGGGCGGGGTCATCGAGCGGGCCGATTTCGGGCGCTCCTACCTGCGGCACCTGCTGCAGCAGACCCCGGCTATCAGGCCCTACGAGCAGTTCCTGGCCGATATCGATTCCGTCTTCGACCAGCAGCGGCTCCAGGCCATCTCCGATATGGATGCGCAGTACGGATTGCGTAAGAAGGAAGCGCGCATCGGCCGTCTGAACGAGGAAAACCGGTTTTATATCGAAGAGAGCGCCCGCCAGAAGACCTTGCTGCTGGTTGCCCTGCTCGTGATCGTCATCCTCGCCGCCGGCGTTGCCTGGTACCGGCAGTACCAGCGGCAAAAGGCCCTGGTGGCCGAGCGCGACCGCGCGGTGCTGGAGCAGCAATTGCTCCGCAGCCAGATGGAGCCGCATTTCATTTTCAACACGATCGCCGTGCTCCAAAGCCTTATCCGGAAGGATCAGAAAGAGCTGTCGGTTAAATATCTGAGCCATTTTGCGCGGCTGCTGCGGATTTCGCTGGAGAATGCCCGGCAGGCCTGGGTTCCCCTGGGCGACGAGCTGGATGCCCTGGAACATTATCTCAGCCTGCAGCAGCTGCGGTTCCAGAACGTGTTCCAGTATAAGTTCGATCTCTTCGAT
>JASLDA010000173.1 GCA_030151745.1 Chitinophagaceae bacterium
GAGTGGCCCCGGCAGCCGGCAAGGCTGCAGGAGCTGATCGACAAGGGCGCACGCTACTTCCCCCGGCCGAACCCGCATATCGTAAATTCCCCGCTGAATCTCGGCTTCCGGCTGCGCAACAAGCTGTTCAACCTGAACTATACGCAAAACCTGGAGCAGGCCCGCCCGGACTTCGTGATCCTGAGCGCCGGAGGTACCTTCGATCCGCTGATCGCTGCATACAGCCGCGTACTCAATGAAAAGGGAATCCCTTATATCATCATCTCGCAGTACACGGATGAGTTCGTTTTCCTGAACGACAGCGACCGGGCGGCTTACCGGAATGCGTTTCTCAATGCACGGCAGACTTTCTTCGTCTCGGACCGTAACCGGCAGGTGGCCGAAAAAGCCCTCGCAGCCCGGCTCGGGAACGCGGTTCTTATATACAGCCCGGCCGAGATCAACCCGGATTTCAACGGAACTTACCCGCAGTCGCAAACGGCGAAGATGGCGATGGCCGCCCGCCTGGATATTTTCTATAAAGGCCAGGATATCGTGCTGGAGGTGCTGGGCGCTGCGAAGTGGAAGGAGCGGGACTGGGAGCTGGCCGTCTACGGAGTGGGGGAGCACCAGAAATACCTGCAGGAGCTGGTCGATTTCTACGGTCTGGGCAGCCGGGTGAGCTTCCTCGGCTTTTCCGAGCGGGTGGAGGATATCTGGGCTTCCAACCAGATCCTGGTCATGCCTTCCCGCTCCGAGGGAACGCCGATCTCGCTGATCCAGGCCTGCTCGTATGCGCGGCCGGCAGTGGTCACCGATGTCGGCGGCAACGCGGAGCTGGTGCAGGACGGGGTGAACGGCTTCGTGGCGGCGGCGCCGAATGCCCGCTGCCTGGATGCCGCCCTGGAAGCGGCTTTCGCCAACCGGGGCCGCTGGGAAGAAATGGGCCGGGCGTCCCGCAAGCTCGTCGGGGAGCTTTATGAAGGCAAGAGCTACCTGCAAGTCTTAGATTGCGTCCTCAATGGCATCCGGAACTAAACATATCTGCCTGATCGGCGGCGGGGGATTTATCGGGACGGCCTTCGGCCGGTATCTCCGGGACCAGGGGCACCGGGTATCGGTGATCGGGCGCCGCTCCGGCACCGATGCCGGCCTGGGCTATTATTCCGTCAGCGACAGCTCGTACGAGGAGCTGGGCCGGATCCTGGCCGGGAGCAAGGTAGACCTGATCTTCGATTTCGCCTACAGCTCCGTGCCCGGCACGAGCTTCCAGGACCCGGTGCGGGACTTTTCCGACAACCTGAACAACGTGATCCGGCACCTGGAGCTGGCCCGCTGCTGCAGCCCTGCGCGATATGTCTATATTTCTTCCGGAGGCACCGTCTACGGCGACCCGGGAGCCGCCCGGGCCTTCCGGGAGACCGATCCCAACTTCCCACTCTCACCCTACGGCATCACCAAGATGGCCTGCGAGCGCTACGTGCACATGTATCACCGCCTGCACGGCCTGCCGGCGCTCATCGTGAGGCCCTCGAATATCTATGGCCCGGGACAGAAGCCATTCCGGGGGCAGGGGCTCGTGGCCACCGCGCTGGGCCTGGCCTACCGCGGCGACGCCGTACAGATCTTCGGCGACGGCTCGCATATCCGCGATTACCTCTATATCGACGATTTCTGTGCCGGACTTGCCGCCCTGCTCGAACAGGAGGGGACGGGGGAGATCTACAACCTCGGCTACGGCGAAGGCCATTCCATTCTCGAGCTCATCGGCTGCGTGGACGAGGCCGTGGCCCCGGACGGGCTCGCGCTGCGCCGCAGCTACCAGCCCGGGCGCCCGTTCGACGTGCACTACAATGTGCTCGACATCGCCAGGATCCGCAACGCCACCGGCTGGCGCCCCCAAACCTCGCTGGGGGAAGGCGTCCGCCGGACCTGGGACTGGATCAAGGCATATATGAACCATTAGCGAAGGAGCGGCCACTGCTTAAAGCGCTGTGTTACAGGCTATGATCCAGAGCATGGTTCAACAACCGTATCCGAGCCCGGTGTCATCATTTCCGCCGGTATATTCGCAGGCAGGAGCGTTTGCCGCATCTATTCCCTTCCTGCTCTGAATTTTTATATGGGTATCCTTTCCTATCTGGCCGGCGCCTATCGGCATTTCATGAAGTTCGGCAGCCCGGGCATCGCCCTGTACCGGAAAAAAAACACCCGGGCGGAAAAGCTCGTCGAGATCCATCCGCCCCAGATCCGGTATCCCGTCTACCTCCGGACGAACTCCTCCGATATCGGCATCTTCGACCAGGTCTTCCTCCTCGATTTTTATAAGTTCGACTACGGCACAGCTCCTGCGACGATCATCGACTGTGGGGCCAATGTCGGAATGGCGACTGTCTTTTTCAAGAATGCCTTTCCGGATGCGCGCGTCATAGCTGTGGAGCCGGACCCCGCCAACTTCGCGCTCCTGGAGCGCAATGCCGGGAAATATGAGGGCGTCACCTGCCTGCAGATGGGCATCTGGAACAAGACAGGTATTCTGGAGATCAATAACCGGCACTTCAATAACAACAGCGGGTTCATGGTCGAGGAAGTAGCGGAACGCCGCGCGGACAGTATCGATGCCATTTCCATCGACGGCATCATGGAGCGCTTCGGACTGTCCTCGATCGACGTGCTGAAGGTGGATATAGAAGGTGCGGAAAAGGAGGTCTTTCAGGCGAACATCGAGGCCTGGCTGCCCAAGGTAAAGCTGCTGATCATCGAGACCCACGACTTCATGAAGCCCGGCTGCGCGAGGGCCGTGTTTTCGGCCCTGAACGACTACGACTACAGCCTCGGGTTTTCAGGGGAAAGCTTCTTCATCCGCCTGGGCGGCCGGGGCTGAGCACCGGGAATATACTCCCCGGTGCTCAGCCGCTGTCTCCGGGGCAGACTTTTGGCCTTACCAAATCGACCTCAGACTTATTGCAGCTCCATCCCGCGCGGGGGCTGCAAACCGGTACTTTAGACCGAGCTCTTGACGACGACTTCGGCGCC
Organism: Chitinophagaceae bacterium; assembly: GCA_030151745.1. Classification (GTDB taxonomy): domain Bacteria; phylum Bacteroidota; class Bacteroidia; order Chitinophagales; family Chitinophagaceae; genus UBA1952. The sequence continues at coordinate 3,016 of JASLDA010000173.1, forward strand.
GATCGGTATTACTCGAAAATGGCCAGCGTAAACTTCTTCTTGCCTTGCTGCAGCAGCACGTAACGGTCGTTCAGCAGATGCTCCGTGGTCAGCGCGGCTGCGGGATCGGTGGCCTTCTCCATATTGACGGAGATACCGCCCCCGGTCAGGAGCTTGCGGGCCTCGCCCTTGGACGCCAGCACGCCGTTCTCCGCCAGGAAATTGATCAGGTTGAGTCCTTCGCTCAAGGTTTCCCGCGGGGCTTTCACCTGCGGCACGCCGTCCATGATATCCAGGAGCTGCTGCTCGTTCAGCCTGCGCAGGGCCTCGATATTGCCGCTGAACAGGATCTTCGAGGCCTGGACCGCGAACTCGAAATCTTCCTGCGAATGCACCAGGACGGTCATTTCCTCGGCCATGGCCTGCTGCAGGAGCCGGCGGCCGCGGTCGTTGTTATGCTCGGCGACCAGGTCCTGGATGGCTTCCACCGGCTTGAAGGAGAAGATGTACGCCATGCGCTCGGCGTCTTCGTCCTTCATATTGAGCCAGTACTGGTAAAACTGGTAAGGCGAGGTCTTCGAAGCATCCAGCCAGATATTGCCGCCTTCGGATTTCCCG